>NC_007350.1:1887431-2202003 GCF_000010125.1 Staphylococcus saprophyticus subsp. saprophyticus ATCC 15305 = NCTC 7292 | reverse complement strand
ACATATAATAATAGAAATTCATGCGAAATACATGAGTCTACAGTATCAACTTTTTATCAGTCTAACGTCGTATAACATCAGAAAGGCTGATGTAAAGCGTTTTCTGATGATTTGTTAGACAATTACAAAAGTTAGGTTACCTAATAATCAAAATAATAAATCGTATATTTAGTTTAAATTTGCACTTTTGGTAATATTTATGTAACATTGTAATCGAATCGTAATCTGATTCAAAAAATCTTTAAATGGAGTGATACCAAATGAATAAGATAGCAAAGACTTTTGTAGCTGGTAGCATTGTATTTGGGACTGCATTAGGCATAAGCGTTTCTAATGAAGGTGTATCACAAACCGAAGCACAAGTAGCAACGACACAACCTTGGTATGAGTATAGTGGTTATACTTCAAAAGGTGGGGATTTTGTACTAGATCAATCATTTTATAATGGTTTAAAAGCAGGTAATGTTGAATTTAATGGTATTAAAGTGAATAGTCAATATACTTCTGATACAGCGACTAAAACAATATATGATCAAACATTCCAACAAATTAATGGGAATAAAGCGAATAGTGTAACTTTTGATATACAAAATAAAGCAGTAAGTTTTAAAGATATACGTGTGCAATATGGTCAAAATTATGAATATCAAGAACCCATGAATGGTGAGAAAAAAGCAAATGGCGATGGCTTATACGGATATGATGTAGGCAAAGGTCATATTGTATTTTATGTAAGTAATGGTTACGTGAAAAGTGCAACGCTCTCATAACCCATAAATAGAATTATTGAATAGACAATAGAATCTGAAACATAAAAGCCCGTCGTTAACATTACAAGTTAACGACGGGCTTTTTAAATTGTTTAAACTTCTGTCACTTCTACGTCTACGTGTTCAACACGATTATAGGCACCGTGGTCTACTGGACCGACAAAGTCATTCATTTTCCAACCGTTTTTAATTGCAGAAGCAACAAATGCTTTAGCTGCGATAACGGCTTCTTTCGGTGATTTGCCATTTGCTAAATAAGCTGTAGTAGCGGCAGCAAATGTACAACCAGCACCGTGATTATAACTTTGCTGGAACATGTCTGTTGTTAATTGATAGAATTTTTGACCATCATAGTATAAGTCATAAGATTTATCTTGATCTAATGCTTTGCCACCTTTAATAATAACGTGCTTAGCACCTTGCTCATGAATTACTTCAGCAGCTTTTTTCATATCTTCAATTGATTTTAATGTTCCTAAATTAGCGAGTTGACCAGCTTCAAATAAATTTGGTGTGACCACTGTCGCTTTTGGTAGTAAGTGTTCAATCATAGCGTCCGTATTTCCTGGGTTAAGTACTTCATTTTCCCCTTTACATACCATGACTGGGTCTACGACAAAATAATCTGCACCAGATTCAACATAGGCGTCGCCAGCACGTTTAATGATTTCTTGTGTACCTAGCATACCTGTTTTAACAGCATCTGGACCAATGGAAATCGCCGTTTCTAATTGTTTTTCGAATACATCAAATGGAATCGGTGTTACATCATGTGACCATGATTTTTTATCCATCGTGACGATTGAAGTTAGGGCTACAATACCGTATGTGCCTAGCTCTTGGAAAGTTTTTAAGTCGGCTTGCATGCCAGCACCGGCACTTGTATCTGAACCGGCAATTGTTAATGTTTTTTTCAATGCCATGGAATTTCACTCCTAAATATCTTTTGCATATATCATACCACGTTTGTCGAGTATTCTAAATAAAGGAAGTTTGTAGTGAAGTTAAATTTATCACTATTGAAAAAAGATATTATTATAGAAGTAGTTGGACTAATCATCGTGATGTCGAGAAAGTAACGAATAAGGGAATACCTGAGCTAAAGCTCAAACGGTCTAGGAACATATGAACTAAAGTTCATACGTAAGTGGTACTAAACTTGCTTAAAGCAAGAAGTTCCACTAATAATTTTTGCGAAGCAAAAAAGTAGTTCTTTATGTTATTATATCAATGAGGTGAGAGGTATATGGAATGGTCGGATGTTTTTCATGAAATAACTACGCGACATGATTTTGCTGCAATGCATGATTTTTTAGAAAAAGAGTATACTACAGAAATTGTTTATCCAGATAGAAAAAATATTTATCAAGCCTTTGATTTAACGCCATTTGAACAAGTGAAGGTGGTTATATTAGGGCAGGATCCTTATCATGGACCGAACCAGGCACATGGTTTAGCATTTTCTGTGCAACCAGATGCGAAATTTCCGCCCTCTTTACGAAATATGTATAAAGAACTGCAAGATGATGTGGGATGTATAAGAAAATCGCCGCATTTGCAAGATTGGGCACGCGAGGGTGTATTATTATTAAATACTGTGTTGACAGTACGGCAAGGTGAAGCACATTCACATAAAAATATTGGGTGGGAAACGTTTACCGATGAAGTAATACAAGCGGTATCAGAACATTTAACACACGTTGTGTTTATATTATGGGGAAAACCCGCACAACAAAAAATTAAATTAATCGATACATCGAAACACCATATTATACAATCACCACATCCAAGTCCATTGTCAGCGTATAGAGGATTCTTTGGTTCTAAGCCTTATTCGCAAGCAAATACATATCTACAAGCCAATGGTAAACAACCTGTGAATTGGTGCGAGAGTGAGGTTTAAAAATGGAAAAAGATAAAATTATACAATTAATTGAACAAGAATTAGTACAAGCAGATGAAGCAAATAGTAACGCAGAATTTGAAAAACATATTTATGCGATTCATACGTTAACGTCATTAGTGAGTGACAATTCATCTAGTAAGAAAGTATATAGTGACAACAGTTTTAATGTGTCTTCTTCTTTTAAAGCGTCTAAGTCACAGAATGTCTCATCTAAGCAGGGTGTTTCTGAAGATGAGATTCGCGCAATGGGTGGAAAAGTATCAGGTGTGTCTTCATCTAATACAAGCACAAATACATCACTCACTGCGAATAAATTAGTAACAGATGATGAAATAGGCAATGGCGATTCCATTTTTGATTTTTAAATAATTTTAAATAGTAAAGGATATGAATAGATCATGATGAAAGTGTTTATTATTTTAGGCGCATTAAATGCAATGATGGCTGTAGGTACCGGTGCGTTTGGTGCACATGGATTAGAAAATAAGCTGTCTGCAAAATATTTATCAGTATGGGAAAAAGCAACAACTTATCAAATGTATCATGGGCTTGGATTACTAGCCATAGGTATTATTAGTGGTACAACTTCGATCAATGTAAATTGGGTGGGTTGGTTACTTTTCTTTGGAATTGTATTTTTCAGTGGTTCTTTATATATCTTAGCGTTAACACAAATTCGCATAATAGGTGCAATTACACCTATTGGTGGCGTACTGTTTATTGTAGGTTGGTTAATGTTAGTGATAGGTACGTTTAAAATATAAATTTATAATTGTTATAGAATTCATCTTGTGGGTATAATACACTCCATGAGGTGAATTTTTTATGAGTCAAAATAATCAGCAAGTAGATAGAGGAGATTTAAAGAAAAATCTATCTGAAAAATTTGTGTGGGCGATTGCTTACGGGTCTTGTATCGGTTGGGGTGCATTTATTCTACCGGGTGACTGGATAGGACAATCGGGACCAATTGCAGCAGCGATTGGTATTGTCATAGGTGCATTGTTAATGATACTTATTGCAGTGAGTTACGGTGCATTAGTTGAACGATTTCCAGTTTCGGGTGGCGCGTTTGCTTTTAGCTTTTTAGGATTCGGAAGATATGTAAGTTTCTTCTCATCTTGGTTTTTAACATTTGGTTACATATGTGTAGTGGCATTAAATGCTACTGCGTTTAGTTTGTTAATTAAATTTTTACTACCAGATATTTTAGAAACAGGAAAATTATATACCATTGCAGGTTGGGACGTGTATATCACTGAAATTCTCATTGCATCATTATTGCTTATTGTATTTATGTTTATAGCGATTAAAGGTGCTAGTGTGTCAGGATCACTACAATACTACTTCTGTGTAGCGATGGTTATTACTATATTACTATTGTTCTTTGGTTCGTTCTTTGGAGGTAATTTCTCTTTAGATAATTTACAACCATTAACCAACGAAAAAGAAGGTTGGTTTACTTCCATCATTATGATTGTTGCTGTCGCACCGTGGGCATATGTTGGATTTGATAATATTCCACAAACGGCAGAAGAATTTGATTTTGCACCAAATAAGACGTTTAAATTAATTGTATATAGTTTATTAGCAGCTGCATTTACTTATGTTTTAATGATTTTATATACAGGTTGGTTAGGTACACCATCAACAAGCCTAAACGGTAATTTATGGTTAACAGGTGCTGTTACGCAAGAAGCCTTTGGTTATATTGGTTTAGCTGTATTAGCAATTGCGATTATTATGGGTATATTTACTGGCTTAAATGGATTCTTAATGAGTTCAAGCCGTCTCCTATTTTCAATGGGACGTTCAGGTATTATGCCTTCTGTATTCAGCAAGTTGCATAAAAAATATAAGACGCCTTATATAGCAATTATTTTCTTAGTAACCATTACATTAATTGCACCTTGGTTAGGTCGTACAGCACTAACTTGGATTGTTGATATGTCTTCTACAGGTGTATCAATAGCTTATTTCATTACTTGTTTATCAGCAGCTAAATTATTTAGTTATAATAAATCAAGTAACACGTATGGACCTATTTATAAAACATTTGCGATTTTAGGATCAATTGTATCATTTATCTTCTTGTTGTTATTATTAGTTCCAGGTTCTCCGGCGTCACTTTCAGCACCTTCATACATCGCATTTGGCGGCTGGTTAGTGATTGGTTTAATCTTCTTTATTGTGCGTTATCCAAAATTAAAACGCATGGATAATGATAAATTAAGCTTGCTTATCTTAAACCGTTCGGAAAGTGAAGTTGTAGATTTAATTAATGAGAACAAGGCTGAAAACACGAATAAATAGCTTTTCTTGTGATTATTTTATGAATAAAGCATAGAAAACTTAATAAATAGTGAATTAAAACAAGTAGTATTCCTTTACGGTTTGCTGCTTGTTTTTTATTGGGTTAAATCTATAAAAAGGTAGAAATTCAAAAAAATACTTTTAATTAAAATTGATATTAGTCATAATATATTTAACCGTTGCTATAGATTAGAACGTTTTGAGAAAGAGTAATGTATCAAGTATAGGAGATCAATTTATGAATAAAGAGGATTTATTACTAACGAATATAAAAAATGTATATGATAAAATCGTTTGGCTCAATAAACCTGTAATGGAAGCACGCCTAAAAGGATATACATCGACTGAAATACATTGTATTGAAGCAATTGAAAAAAGTGTGCATCCTAATGTGAGCCAACTTGCGCAAACATTATTTATGACACGAGGCGCAATTAGCAAATTAACAAAAAAATTAATTCAAAAAGATGCAATTGTTACTTATAAAAATCCTGATAATAAAAAAGAAGTTTACTTTAAATTAACGGACAAAGGGCGCATAGCATTTGATATACACGAACAGTTACACAAAGAGTTTAAAGAACGTGATGCACAAGTCTTTGATACAATGACAGATGATCAATATAAAGCTATGATGACTTTTTTAAATCAATACAATGCACATTTGGATAAGGAAATAAACGATAAAGAAAATTAAATAGAAAATGACTGAAAACCAGTAATTAGGCAAAGCGATATAAGCAAAACTATACAAGTATTACTTAAATGAGCAAGGTTGCTTAGGAAAAACTAGGCAATAATGCTTGAGTAAATGGTAGGGGAACGATTTATAGATAGCTGCGTAAAAATTTTGTTGACAAGGAAACAAAAAGTGAGTAGTATTTTGTTGACGAAGAAACAAAAGGAGAATGAATACGTGAAATCTATAGATAAAATACCTACAAATATAATGATTGCTGCTTGGGCAATAGCGCTCGGTGCGATTACACCGATGCTTGATGCCACAATGATCAATATTGCAATTAAAGATTTAACTCAGGACTTTCACACTACGTTAAGTATAATACAGTGGGGTGTGACGGGTTATCTGCTTGCATTGGCCATCGCAGTACCTATATCTGGTTGGTTAATGAATCAATTTAATAGTAAGCGAGTTTTTATTTCAGCAGTCGTTGGCTTTGGGATAACTTCATTGGCAACAGGATTGAGTTCGAATATAGTAACGTTTATTAGTTTTAGATTATTGCAAGGCTTTAGTGCAGGTGTGATAACGACATTGATGTCTACGATGCTAGTATTGATCGCAGGTCAAAAGTATATCGGTAGAGTCATTGCAATTGTTAGTACACCTATGATATTAGGACCAATTTTGGGACCTGTACTGGGAGGTTTGATTATACATTTTGCAACATGGCAATGGATATTTTTTATAAATATATTTGTGACGATTATTGCTGTACCTATTATGATTAAAAAATTGCCTGACTTTAATCCAGTTAATAAAGAAAAGAAATTAGATTATATAGGTGTCATTAATTTGGCTTTGATAAGTGTGACGTTACTCTATGGTTTAGTACAAGCATCCAAGTTTGGTTCGTTTAATAATCCTGTGACGTATATCAATATGACCATTGGGGTTATCTGTATAATAGTTTATATTATTTATAATCGTATGAAACAGTACAATACGGTCTTACCGACAAATTTATTTAAATCTCGTAATTTTTTTGCTTGTAGTTTAGGATTATTTCTAGCTAATGTTGCCATATTAGGTCCAATGATTATATTGCCTTTATTCTTTCAACGTTTTCAGCATTTCAATGCAATTGAAACAGCGATTATGTTAATGCCACAAGGATTAGGTATGCTAATTACACGTCCTTTAATTGGTAAAATTATAGACAAGTATGGAGGTAGAAACATTGTACTTATCAGTACGATGGTTGTACTCATAACATCTGTTTCATTTATGTTTATTTCTGGTCATACGCAAAGCGTTTGGATTGGGCTAATCTTATTTATAAGAGGTTGTGCAGTTGGTGGCGTAATGTTACCTCTGACAAGTTCTGCATATTATGGATTAGAAATTGAACAATTATCGGAAGCTGGCGTAGGAATTAATATTATAGAGAATATTGGTTCTAGCTTTGGTTCTGCACTTATTGCAACAGTTGTTGCAACAGTCATACATTCAATGTCTGTTAATATACCAAATGAATTAACTGCATATCATGCTGGATTTTCAGTTGCGGTTATTGCACTTGTAGTGTTATTGTTACCAGCTTGGTTTATCCATCAAAAGATAATAAATCACAGTTTGCAGAAGAATCTGTGTCATAAATGAAACATATAGGTTTTGATAGCTAATAATTTATGACTAAATGAATTTATAATAAATTTTTAATAAAATAAGCCACACATGCACTCTTTTCAACGCATGTGTGGCTATTTATATAAATATTAGATTCTTTTTTTACGTATTTTTGTACCTGAAATAATTAGTTTAGAAATTTGATCTGCAAAAAGTAGACCTAAGGCGATAGCACCAGCAATAAGCGTTACTTCAAGCATTGTATTAATGGCTTTACTAAATTCTAAAAGTACTAAATTTTTCGTAGCATCAAATGCTAAACCACCAGGTACGAGTGGAATAATACCGGGAATCATAAAAATGATGACAGGTTCTTTTTTAGAGCGTGCCATAATATGACTTAAGCAGCCTAATGCAAGACTACCAAAGAAACTTGAATAAATTGTATGTGTATTTAAACCATCGAAAAATATGGTATAGACCATCCAACCGCATGCACCTACGATACCTACCGTGTTATATAAGCGTTTTGGGACATCAAATATAACGCCGAAGAATAGGGAAGCGGTATAACTAAATATAAAATTTAATATCCAAAACATAGACATAACTCCTAAAATATAATAAGTACTGTACTAACGCCAGCTCCAATACCGAATGCAGTAACGAGCGCCTCTAATGATTTGGTGGTAAACATTAACATATGACCGCCAAACAAATCTTGAATTGCGTTTGTAATTAATACACCAGGTACAATAGGCATGACTGCTGCAATTATAATGGTAGAAATTGAACCACCGGGTATGAGATTATGACCGATAATGGTGACTAATCCAATAACTAATGCGCCCATAAATTCAGGGATAAATTGGGCATGCAATTTTTGTTGTAATATTTCGACTACAATATAACCGAAGGAACCAGCTAATAACGCTGTTAATACATCAGTTAAATGGCCGCCTTGTAAATATAAAAAACTGACAGATATGACGGCAGCAGCAATGAATTTATAAAAAAGGTAGTGGTTTTTTATACTTTGTTCTTGATATATTTTTTGAAGTTCTTGAAATGCATCTTCTAAAGAAATGTCACCGAGCGCCAAACGTCTAGAAATGCCATTTGTTCTGGAAATGCGGTGTAAATTCGTATCGCGCGTTCTAATTCTATACATACGTGGATATGACTCATCATGAAGCATGAAGTTGATAACGGTATTTGTAACAAAGCTATTACTTTCTTTGTGTCCCAAAGTGATAGCGATGCGTGTCATCGTATCTTCTACTCGAGAGCCTTCTGCACCAGATTCTAATAATATTCTTCCTGCTAACATGATGACATCTTTTGCCATCTTTTCATCATAACTTTCTATAGCTTGATTATATATTGTCATTTAATCACCAATTAATATTTATTTGAGCAACCCTGACAATCACTGCCTACAGGTTGAGTATAAGTTGCTAAAGTAATATTTTTTATTGTAACACTTTATGATCGTTATTTGTTATTTGAATTGGAACAAGTGCTTAAATGAAGGGAAACTGTATTTTGTGCAATTAAGTCAATACATTTATGTTTCAAATATTTCAAATAGGTTAAAATAGTATTAGTTAACTGTTACAGACATGTATTGAGTAGCGACAATATACAACAGTTAATATTAAATTAAGTAGTGATTAAAAGTTCTCCCAAACACACTACATTCAACAAAGGCACACTTATTTATGTGATGAGCGTGCCTTTGTTTATTGCGCTGATTCACACTTAATAAAATTTGAGAATTCTTTTTATGATTAAAGTGAATTGATAACACGTGTACATCGGAAATTGAGAAGATGTGTGAAAATATATATAAAGAAGGTAGCGACATTAATTGCCGCTACCTTCTTTAGTTTGAGAAATATGATAAATCCATTGAATGATTTTATAAAGCAAATAAATCTTGTAAGTTATCTTTAGTCACGATATGACCTACATAAAAGCTGCCGAAGTCGCCATAACGTGCAGTTGTTTCATCGAATCTCATTTCATAAACAATTTTTTTGAATTGTAATGGATCATCTGCAAATAAAGTGACACCCCACTCAAAATCATCAAAGCCCACTGAACCAGTGATGAATTGTTTGATTTTACCAGCATATTGTCTACCTATTTTACCGTGAGCATACATTAATTCTTGGCGTTTTTCTAACGGTAACATATACCAGTTATAAGTTTCATTACGACGTTTATCCATAGGATAGAAACAAATATATTCAGATTGTGGTAATTCTGGGAATAATCTAGGTTTGATGTGTGGATTTTCATAAGGATCTTCGTCAGATTTTCCTGCAAGATAATTACCTAATTCGATGATTGATACATAAGAATAGGTTGGAATTAAGAAATCTGCAATTTTCAATTTATTAAATTCGTTTTCAAAAGCATTTAAATCTTTCATTTCTGGACGCAATGCCCATAAAAGAATATCTGCTTTTTGACCTGTAATATTATAAAAAGCATGATCACCTACGTGATTTGTACGCGCTTCTTCATGTTTATTTAAAAATGTTTGTAATTCATCTACGATTGTTTGACGCTCTTCTGTTGGAACTAAGCGTAAACTTGACCAATCAATAGCGTATAATAAATGTAAACTATACCATCCATCTAACGTTTCTGGTGCTTGTGGCATTTAAATCGCTCCTTTTTCATGAAAAATTCTATGTCTTCACTACAAAATTCTACCATAAAGGAACACTTAAAACATAAGTAAATGATTACAAATTGGTGACATGGAATTCTAAGAAAGAATAACGTATAATGAAAAACGTAAAATAATTAAGAAAAGAAATTTGAGGAGGCCCCTAATGACTTTATTAGATGTATTACAAGAAAAACTTACGGGAAAAAACGTGAAAATCGTTTTACCAGAAGGTGAAGACGAGCGCGTATTAGAAGCGGCAACACAATTACAAGGTACTGATTATGTTTCTCCTATATTATTAGGAAATGAATCGAACATCAAAGCCTTAGCTAGTGATAAAGGTTTAGAAATTTCAGATTTAGAAATCATTGACCCAGAAACAAGCGAATTGAAACAAGAACTTGTTACTGCATTTGTTGAACGCCGTAAAGGTAAAGCGACTGAAGAACAAGCGCAAGAGATGTTGAAAGATGTTAACTACTTTGGGACAATGCTTGTTTATACTGGTAAAGCAGAAGGTTTAGTAAGTGGTGCGGCACATTCAACTGGTGATACGGTACGTCCAGCGTTACAAATCATCAAAACAAAACCAGGTGTCTCTAAAACTTCTGGTATTTTCTTCATGATTAAAGACGATAAACAATATATCTTTGGAGATTGTGCAATCAATCCAACACTTGAAGCACAAGATTTAGCAGAAATAGCTGTGGAAAGTGCAAAATCTGCTAAAAGCTTTGGCATGTCACCACGCGTTGCAATGTTAAGCTTCTCAACTAAAGGTTCTGCAAAATCTGACGATGTTGAAAAAGTTGCAACTGCTGTTAACTTAGCTCAAGAGAAAATTGAAGCAGATCATTTAGAAGATGTTGTTGTAGATGGTGAATTCCAATTTGACGCAGCAATTGTACCTGAAGTTGCTAAGAAAAAAGCACCTGATGCAAAAATTCAAGGCGATGCAAATGTATTCGTATTCCCAAGCTTAGAAGCAGGTAATATTGGTTACAAAATTGCACAACGTTTAGGCGGATTTGATGCAGTAGGTCCAGTATTACAAGGTCTTAATTCTCCAGTGAATGATTTATCACGTGGCTGTTCTAAAGAAGACGTGTATAATTTATCAATCATTACTGCAGCACAATCATTGCAATAATGGATTTAGCAAGTAAATATTTTAATGGTATAGATTGGCGTTATATTGATCATTCCTCAGGATTAGAACCAATGCAGTCTTTTGCATTTGATGATACTTTTTCAGAAAGTGTTGGAAAAGATTTATCGTGTAGTGTAGTTCGAACGTGGGTACATCAGCATACTGTTATACTGGGGATCCATGATTCAAGATTGCCTCATTTACAAGAGGGGATTCGCTACCTCACAGAAGAGCGCGGTTACAATGCAATCGTTAGAAATTCTGGAGGTCTTGGTGTTGTATTAGATCAAGGCGTACTTAATATATCGCTGCTCTTTAAAGGTAAACATGATATTACCATTGATGAAGCTTTTACTGTAATGTATTTATTAATTGCAAAAATGTTTGAAGATGAAGATGTAGATATCGACACACATGAAATCGAAAGATCCTATTGTCCCGGTAAATTTGATTTGAGTATTAATGGTAAGAAATTTGCTGGTATTTCTCAAAGACGCGTCCGTGGTGGAATAGCAGTGCAAGTTTATCTCTGTGTGGAAGGTGATGGTAGTGAACGTGCTGATATGATGAAATCATTTTATGCGCGTGCGTTACAAGGTGAAGAAACAAAATTCACATACCCTGACATTGAACCGCAATGCATGGCCTCGCTTGAAACATTATTAGGCAGAACGATTACTGTGCAAGATGTCATGTTTCAATTATTATACGCAATTAAAGATTTAGGTGGCCGTCTGAATATGAACCCTATTACCGATGAAGAATGGTTAAGTTATGAAGGTTATTTTGAAAAAATGATTGAACGTAATGCGAAAATAAACCGCTCTATGGATTGACGTTAATTAAAGAACAGGTGAGATACTTCAAATCGAAGTAATTCACCTGTTCTTTTTGTTTTGCGGATTTCAGCATAATTTGTGGTAATGGATTTTTATATCTGTTGAATTATAGAAATGAAATAAGTAATATAGTGAAAGTATGGTTAAAAAATGCAGTACTAATAAAATTCCTTGAATTTAACGTGAGTTTTTTGAATATATGGCTAGTGCGTTTTATAATAGGGAAGTATTGAAAATAATTAGTAGCTGGTGTTAACTTTTTGTAACAACGATTTACAGAGCATTTGAATCATTAATTTCAAGTCCTTTGCTAAAATAATGCATCTATGACTAGAGTCGTATGGTAATATATGAAATTTATGAGATAATGTGTAATGGTATGTGCAAAAATAGAAAAAGAACGATTGTTTTAGAATGAATATTAAAGATGCTTTAAATAATTAAGCGAGGCATCGTTAATGAACGCTGTGAAAACAGTTTATTTCCCAGGGAATATAGTTCATTGCATAAGCAGAATTAGAATGCGGGTATACACAAAAAAGGTGTAGTACACAGAAAATATAAAATTAAAGAAAATACTAAAGGTGATTGAAAATATGGCACAACAAGGATACGGGGAAGCGAATGGAAAGGTAATTTTAATAGGCGAACATGCTGTTACATTTGGCGAACCAGCTATTGCAATTCCATTTACAACTGGAAAAGTTAAAGCGAAAATAGAATCTCTAGAGACAACAAACGCTTCATATATAAAAAGTGATGTATACGATGGAGAATTACAAAAGGCACCAGAGCATTTGAAAGCAGTGATTACACGTTTTATTGAAAAATATAAGATAGCGACGCCTATTAAAGTTTCAATCGATACGAACTTGCCACCTTCTAGAGGATTAGGTTCTAGTGCTGCGATGGCAGTCGCTTTTGTGCGTGCAAGTTTTGATTATTTGGATGAGCCACTATCGGATGAAATGTTAATAGAAGAAGCAAATTGGGCTGAACGCATTGCTCACGGTAAGCCGAGTGGTATAGATACACAAACAATCGTCTCAAATAAACCCGTATGGTTCAAACAAGGTAAGGTTACAACATTGAAACCTTTAGATTTAAATGGTTATATGGTAGTTATCGATACTGGTGTTCGAGGTTCTACTAAACAAGCTGTTGAAGATGTACACCAATTATGTGAAGGTGATAGTACATATCTGCAATATGTTGAACATATTGGTAAACTTGTACATGAAGCAAGTGAATCAATTGAACATCATAATTTTGAACAATTAGCTAAGGTGTTTAATCTGTGTCAAAAAAATTTAAGAACACTTACAGTCAGTCATGACAAAATAGAAGAAATATTAGATGCCAGTAAGGCGCAAGGTGCGATTGCAGGTAAACTAACTGGCGGTGGCCGTGGTGGAAGTATGATTGTACTTGCAACTAATGAAGAGACAGCTAAGCGTATTGCAGAAAGTGCAACGCAATTAGGTGCGCATCATACATGGATTGAATATTTAGGAGGGTAATGAAGTTGGTGAATAGTGGTAAGGCACGTGCACATACAAATATTGCACTGATTAAGTATTGGGGAAAGGCTGACGAAACATATATTATTCCAATGAATAATAGTTTATCTGTTGCGTTAGAACGCTTTTATACTGAAACGAAAGTTACGTTTGATGAGAGCTATACGAAAGATACACTTATACTAAATGGTGAAACAGTTACTGCAAGTGAATCAGCTAAAATTAGTCGTTTTATGGATATTGTTAGAGCGACATCAGGCACAACAATGTTTGCATATATAGAGAGCGACAATCATGTTCCGACTGCTGCTGGTTTAGCATCATCAGCAAGTGCGTATGCCGCATTAGCAGCTGCTTGTGACAAGGCTTTAAACCTTGGATTAACGGGTAAAGGATTATCTAGGTTAGCACGTAGAGGCTCTGGGTCAGCATCAAGAAGCATCTACGGTGGCTTTGTAGAATGGGAAAAAGGGCATGATGATGAATCATCGTACAGTTTTCCCATTGAAGCAGATCATTGGGAACAAGAGTTGGCAATGATTTTTGTAGTTATTAATAATAAAACAAAAAAAGTATCGAGTCGTGCCGGTATGTCACATACACGTGATACATCTCGCTTTTATCAATATTGGTTAAATCATGTAGATGAAGACATAGCGTCAGTTAAGCATGCGATTGAGCGAAAAGACTTTATGCAAATGGGTGAAGTCATTGAAGCTAATGGTTTACGTATGCATGCTACCAATTTAGGTGCACAACCTCCATTTACTTATATGGTTGAGGATAGCTATCTTGCGATGGATATTGTTGATCAGTGTAGAAAAGCTGGTTATCCATGTTATTTTACAATGGATGCAGGACCTAATGTGAAAATTTTAGTAGAAAAGAAAAATCAACAAGCAGTTATTGATGCTCTACATAAATCTTTTGATAAAGATCAAATTATTGCAAGTGACATTATAAGTACAGGCGTTGAAATTATTGAGTAAGGAAGAGATAACATGATTCAAGTAAAAGCACCAGGTAAACTCTATATTGCAGGTGAATATGCAGTTACTGAACCAGGATATAAATCCGTATTAATTGCGGTTGATCGATTTGTAACTGCTTCAATTGAAGACTCAAATGCCCCTCAAGGTACCATACATTCTAAAACACTACATCATGATCCAGTGACTTTTCAAAGAAGAGAAGATCAAATCGTCGTATCCGATGTACATGCGGCGAAACAACTTAAATATGTCATTACAGCAATTGAAGTATTTGAACAATATGTGCGCAGTAACCATATCAGTTTAAAACATTTCAATTTAACGATTGATAGTAATTTAGATGACGCAAATGGCCATAAATACGGGTTAGGTTCAAGTGCAGCCGTGCTTGTTTCTGTAGTTAAAGTTTTGAATGAGTTTTATGAAACGCATTTATCAAATCTTTATATTTATAAACTAGCGGTAATCGCGAATATGAAATTGCAGAGTTTAAGTTCATGTGGTGACATCGCTGTTAGTATTTACACTGGTTGGTTAGCGTACAGTACATTTGATCATGAGTGGGTCTCTCAACAAATTGAAGATACATCTGTTAATGAAGTATTGAATAAAAACTGGCCAGGTCTGCATATTGAACCGTTGCAACCACCAGAAAATATGGAAGTATTGATTGGTTGGACAGGATCTCCTGCATCGTCTCATCATTTAGTGAGTGAAGTGAAACGCTTGAAGTCAGATCCAACGTTTTATGGTAAGTTTTTAGAACGTTCCCACCTATGTGTTGAAAAGTTGATTCATGCTTTTAAAACAAACCACATTAAAGGTGTACAACAAATGATTCGTACCAATCGCGAAATTATTCAATCTATGGATAAAGAAGCTACGATAGATATAGAAACGGCACATCTCAAAGTGTTGTGTTCTGTAGCAGAAAAATATGGCGGTGCTGCTAAAACCTCTGGTGCAGGTGGCGGTGACTGTGGTATTACGATTATAAATAGTGATGTTAATAAGAAATTGATATATCAAGAATGGTTAGAGAATGAAGTGAAACCATTAGAATTTAATATTTATCATGGTCAATAAAGTCATGACAACTTGAGCAGTATACTAATCTACAGATTAGGTACTGTTTTTATTATATATAAATTAAACGAAGACGGGACGTTAGTCTGTGAAATCTCTATATAAACTTGAAATTTTAATAAAATAGAGTAAAATAATTAGAGTTGTAAAATCTAAAATACATATTAAGTAAGGCATCATAAACCTTATGATGATACATATAAATGAATGTTTACATTGTGAAATGATATTTAAGCTGTTTTGATAAACTGTAAACCATAAGAAAGGAATGGGTGTAGTTGCAAAATAAATTTTTAATTTGTGATGATTGCCAAGGGGTAAACTGTAAGTCATTAGAAAAAAAGTTAACGAAATTAGATCCTGAAGCTGAAATAGAAATTGGCTGTCAGTCGTATTGTGGACCGGGTCGCCGAAAAACGTTTGCTTTTGTTAATAATCGTCCACTCGCTGCACTCACAGAAGATGAACTTATGGAAAAAGTGGAAAAACAATTACAGAAACCGAGAGACCATGAAGAAGAAGAACGATTAAGAAAACGTAATGAAGAACGTAAACGTCGTAAAGAAGAACAAGATAGAAAATTAAAAGAAAAGTTAGCGCAAAGAAAACATAAATAATAGCTGGGAAGGCTTTAATAAAATAAAGTACGAAAATAAAATGAATACTATATAGTTCAAAAGCCTTACGTGGATGGGATTACGAAATCAACAAATTATATTTGATGCCGTAATCCCATTTTTTCAATATACGCTTTTAAAGAACATAATAGGTATGAAAATTTGATGTCGTAATCAAGCAAATATGTTTAGTTTTATAGCGTAATCATGCTAAATTTTAAATAGATATCATATTAGATAATATCTATTACTTACGTTTTTATTTTAAATATAAAGAAAAAGGGTAGAGTATAACTACTTGTAAAAATAACAGTGATATATGGTTAAATCAATTGCTGTGGATAGCACATACATCGCTATGTGTAAAATATAAGAGAATTATAAAAGGAGTTGGGCTAGATTGACTAAGAAAACAAAGATTGGTAAGTCAAATGTTGAAGTAACACCTATCGCATTAGGTGCAAATGCAGTAGGTGGACATAATTTCTATAATGATTTAGATGAAGAACAAGGTAAAGAAACCGTACGTACCGCAGTGAGAAATGGTATAACGTTGATAGATACAGCTTATATTTATGGACCAGAGCGTTCAGAAGAACTCGTTGGTGAAGCGGTCAAAGAATTTGGTAGAGATGATTTTGCAATTGCTACTAAAGGCGCACACTATTTTGATGATGATGGTAATGTAAAATATTCAAATGATCCTCAATTTTTAAAAGATCAGGTTGAGCAAAGTTTAAAACGTCTGCAGTTAGATTATATTGATTTATATTATATACATTTTCCGGATGAGAACACGCCTAAGAATGAAGCTGTCGCTGCACTAAAAGAGCTCAAAGATGAAGGTAAGATCAAAGCGATTGGGGTGTCCAATTTCAATTTAGAACAATTAAAAGAAGCGAATAAAGATGGCTTGGTAGATGTTGTACAAATGGAATATAATTTATTAAATCGTGAAAATGAGCATATTTTCGAATATACTTCAGAACACGGTATCACGTTTATTCCATATTTCCCACTCGTTTCTGGTTTATTAGCAGGTAAATATAATGAGAATTCAACATTTGATGATATTCGTGCTAAAAATCCAGAATTTCAAGGTGAAAAATTCAAAGAAAATTTAGAGAAAATTGATCAACTACGTGATATTGCTGATAATCACAGAGTGGATGTTGCACACATTGTGTTGGCATTTTATTTAACAAAACCGTCATTAGATATTGTTATTCCAGGTGCTAAGCGTCCAAATCAAGTCGTTGATAATTTAACAACTTTAGATGTTGAATTAACTGAAGAAGAGATTGAAAAAATCGAAAAATTATTTCCTATAAAATAAAAAAATAAAAGTAGATGAACATGTATTATGTTTATCTACTTTTTATATTTATAAAGATGTTTTTAAAAATATACATTTATAGTAGGGGTTATAAGTTCAATTCTTGAGCAAATAATTTAATTTATTATTCTATTTTAAGTAAACTGTTTAGTAATTGTACTTTTTAGTGTAGAATTATTAATTAAGTTTAATGATTTTATGGAAATGTATATTTATAATTTTTGAAGGGAATATAAAATGAGTAGTAGAAGGAGATTAATATGATCACAGTTTTATTTGGAGGCAGTCGACCAGAAGGGAACACTGCACGTTTAACTAAGATGGCCATAGCTGGATACGACTACGAATGGATAGACTTAACGCAATATCAATTAAATCCGGTTAGAGACTATAGACACGAAGACAAAAGCATAGATTCATATGCGGATGACTATAAGACGCTTATAGATAAAGTATTAGCAAGTGACACAGTTATAATTGCTTCGCCAGTTTATTGGTATAGTTTATCGGCATCAATGAAGGCATTTTTTGATCATTGGTCTGAAACTTTATTGGATTCAAATTATAAAGACTTTAAAGATAAGATGTCTAAGAAAGATTTTAGACTTATTATCGTTGGTGGTGATTGTCCTAAAGTCAAAGCCAAACCATGCATCACACAAGTTAAATATAGTTTAGAGTTTCTAGGTGCGAGTCTAGGGGGCTATATTATTGGTACAGCTGAAAGACCGGGAGATATTGAAAAAGATGTTTATGCACTGTCACGTGCAAAAGAATGGCAACAAACACTTGGGAAGAACTAAATATAACATAGATAGTTTGGGTGAATTATAATATTGCCCAAGCTATTTTTATATAAATAGCTAAAGTATTTTGAATACTAAAATTATGATATAATGTAGCTATTATGACCTATCTAAATAGGGGGAGAACAACATGCATAAAATTAGAAAAGCAACACCGAAAGATGTTGTAGGCATCAGAGATGTAGCAACAAAAGCTTGGTATAATACGTACATGAATATTTATGCGGCTAAAACTGTAAATGAGTTATTGGCTGCTTCATATAATGAACAACATTTATTAAAACGATTGGAAGATCAATTGTTTTTAGTCGTAGAAGAAGATGAAAATATTATTGGTTTTGCGAATTTTATTTATGGTTCTGAATTATTTTTATCAGCACATTATGTAAGTCCATTGTGGCAACATCATGGCTATGGTTCTGAATTATTAACTGAAGGTTTAAGTTATTTCAACGATGAATATAAAGAAGTCTTCTTAGAAGTCGATAATAAGAATGATGAAGCTGTTTCGTTTTATGAGCAAAAAGGCTTTGAAAAATTACGTTCATATACGCATGTTATGTATGGTGAAGCCATGGATTTAGCGTTAATGCGTAAGACAATAAATTAGTCTGCATAAGTATAGGATATGGATAGGAGGACTACATTGACATTTACAACATATGCTACACAAAAATTACCAGAAGAAAAAGTGTTTAAAGATCCAATTCATAGGTATATCCATGTCAGAGATCAAGTGATTTGGGATTTGATTAAGACGAAAGAATTCCAAAGACTAAGACGTATAAAGCAATTAGGCACATTATATCTTTCATTCCATACGGCAGAACATAGTAGATTTGGCCACTCGTTGGGTGTATATGAAATTGTACGTAGGTTAATTGATGATTCATTTAATGGAAGAGAAGCATGGAATAACGAAGATCGCCCGTTAGCCTTATGTGCAGCATTATTACATGATTTAGGACATGGGCCTTTTTCTCATAGTTTCGAAAAGATATTTAACACGGATCATGAAGCATTTACACAGGCAATTATTACGGGTCCGACGGAAGTTAACGAAGTATTAAGTCGTGTTTCGGATGATTTTCCACAACAAGTTGCAGATGTTATTAATAAAACACACGATAACAAATTAGTCATCTCCATGATATCTTCACAAATTGATGCTGATAGAATGGATTATTTACAAAGAGATGCTTATTTTACCGGTGTATCATACGGAGAATTTGATATGGAACGTATCTTGAGATTGATGCGTCCATCTAAAGATGAAGTGTTGATTAAAGAAAGTGGTATGCACGCAGTAGAGAACTTTATCATGAGTCGCTATCAAATGTATTGGCAAATTTATTTTCACCCAGTCAGTAGAGGGGGAGAAGTGTTATTAAATAATTGTTTGAAACGTGCGAAATACTTGTACAATGAAGGCTATACTTTTAAAATGTATCCAACAGATTTCGTACCATTTTTCGAAGAATCCATGACAATTGAACAATATGTAGATTTAGATGAAGCGGTTGTCTTATATTACTTAAAGGCATGGGTGAAAGAAGAAGATCCCATCTTGAGTGATTTATCACGACGTTTTATCAATCGAGATTTATTAAAATATATGCCTTTTGATGGTTCGATTATAACAATCTCAGAATTAACTGATTTGTTTATTCAAGCAGATATAGATCCGAATTATTATTTTGTCAGTGAGTCCTTCTCAGATTTACCATATGATTATGATAGACCTGGATCAAATAGACAGCCGATTCATTTACTAAAACGTAATGGAAAAATTCGTGAAATTAGTAGTCAATCATTGGTTATCCATAGTATTACAGGAATTAATCGAGAAGATTATAAATTATATTATCCAAAAGAACTCATTGCGGATATTGAAGATGATCATGTAAAAAATGCAATTAATAGTATATTAGATGAATTGAATTCATAATATGATAACAGGTAAAATGAAATAAATGACTTAGATAATTTGGGAGGTGCACGTGAGTGGCTGAAAATAAAGGATTTAAATTTAACATTATTAAGAATGACCCACTTGATGGGCACAAAGGTACTAATATAGGTTCTATCAGTTTGGATAATGTGGCGCCTGTCTTTATTGATGTTCAAAATAAAGAAGCCTTTATTGATATTGGTGGTATGCACGCACGTTCAAGTGTAGAAAAAGGTGTTAAATGGATTAAAGAGAAAGAAGTCGTAGAAGGTGACGAAGCCAAGGAATATTGGTTATGCTGGGTTACGACTGAAAGAGGCGAAAATGGACCTTACTATGCTGGCGTGACAGGATGTTATTTATTAGTGAATAAGAGCATTCGCAGAGGTTACAAAAGCATGCCTGAACATGTTAATATGATGGATAAATCAATGAAACATCAAATCGATATAGATCATATTGGTGAGGACAATAAAGCAGTTTTGAAAGATTTTCTACAAACACATGATTTAGCTATGTGGAATAATTCAGATAAAGCATTACATGAAGCATTAGCAAGTAAATAATAAGTATAGGGATGTAGGACAGAAAGTGAATTTTAAATAATCTTTCATAGCCCTACGTATCCTATTAAGCCACAGATGCTTGATACCATATTTTCCCTAATTAAAGGGCATGTATAAGAACTACTAAAATTTTGAGTGGATTACATGTGCAAATGCTCATGCATAAGAACTACTAGAATGGTTAAGGATTACGTGCGCTAAAACGAATGCATAAGAACTACTCATTCACATAAAATGTGAAAGTAGTTCTGAAAAACAGCTTTAAAGAGGTTTAGACTATCAAAGTCTGAACCTCTTTTTTAATGTCATATGTTATTACAAATAATTGGATTTTAGCTATGTAACATAACATCCTTAAAAACGATTTATCAACTGTATAGCGACTATCAAGTATGCTATAATGGTTTGTATTATTTTAAAAGATTAGGGTGAAACGTACATTGGAAAACAATGTTAATATCCAAACGAAACAAGTTGTTAAACAATTTGATAATAAAGAGAAATTTACAGCAAATACGCAAGGGCATTGGCAAAAACGTAATGCAGAATTTATACGTTATCAAGAAGAAATTGATGGTGTTGCTGTCAATGTAACTGTTAAAATTGAAGAAACAGGTGTGAAAATCATTCGTAAGGGTGAAATCAAAATGAACCTCCATTTTGTAGAAGGTGAAGATACGATTACTTTGTATGAAATTACTGGAGGACGTATACCTTTAACTGTGCGAACACATTCTATTCTGCATTTTGTAACGGAACATGGTGGTAAATTAAAAGTGCATTATGATTTAATACAAGATGATGAAAAAATGGGATCTTACCAATATGAAATTACTTATAAGGAGCAGTCTTAAATGAATATAATTGATCAAGTGAAACAAACGTTGATTGAAGAAATTAACCACAGTATTCAAAAAGCAGCGTTAGCTGAGGCAAGTGATATACCAGATATTAAAATAGAAATACCTAAAGACGATGCAAATGGTGATTATTCTACAAACATCGCGATGGTATTGACGAAAATAGCAAAGCGTAATCCTCGTGAAATTGCGCAAGCGATTGTCGATCATTTAGATACGACAGCTGCTAATGTTGAAAAAGTTCAAATTGCAGGACCTGGATTTATTAATTTCTACTTAGATAATGCTTATTTAACTGAAGTTATCTCAGAGGCTATAGATAAAGATGAAAAATTTGGTAGCACTGCCGAACAAAATGGCAAAAATATATTATTAGAATATGTGTCAGCTAACCCAACTGGAGATCTACATATTGGCCACGCACGTAACGCTGCTGTAGGTGATACACTTGCTAATATTTTAACTGCGGCTGGTTATCATGTAACTAGAGAATATTATGTGAATGATGCGGGTAATCAAATTACGAATTTAGCGCGTTCAATAGAAGCACGTTATTTTGAAGCGCTTGGAGATGATTCATTTGAAATGCCTGAGGGTGGCTATCATGGTAAAGACATCATTAATATTGGTAAAGATTTAGCCGAAAAACAACCTGAACTTAAAGATTTGTCAGAAGATGAACGTATTAAGACATTTAGAAAATTGGGCGTAGATTATGAAATGGAAAAATTAAGAACAGATTTATCTGATTTTAATACGCATTTTGATAATTGGTTTAGTGAAACGTCTTTATACGAAAAAGGTGAAATTACAGAAGTATTAAACAAAATGTCTGAGCTTGGCTACACATATGAACAAGATGGTGCAACGTGGTTGCGTACGACAGATTTTAAAGATGACAAAGACAGAGTGTTAATTAAAAATGATGGCAATTATACGTATTTCTTACCAGACATTGCATATCATTTTGATAAAATCAAACGTGGTAACGATACGTTAATTAATTTATTTGGTGCGGATCATCATGGGTATATCAATCGTCTTAAGGCTTCATTAGAAACGTTTGGTGTTGAAAGTGACCGTCTTGAAATACAAATCATGCAAATGGTTCGTTTAATGCAAGATGGACAAGAAGTTAAGATGAGCAAACGTACTGGGAATGCAATCACGTTACGAGAAATTATGGATGAAGTTGGCGTAGACGCAGCACGTTATTTCCTCACAATGCGTAGCCCTGACACACACTTTGATTTCGATATGGAACTTGCGAAACAAGAATCACAAGATAATCCAGTTTACTATGCACAATATGCACATGCGCGTATTTGTTCTATATTGAAACAAGCTGCTGAAAGAGGTATTACACCATCTAAAGATGCGGATTATACCTTGATTACAAATGATAAAGCGATTGATTTATTGAAGAAAGTTGCTGAATTTGAAACAACAATTCAAAGTGCGGCTGCCAATAGAGCACCACATAGAATTACAAACTATATTCAAGATTTAGCATCACACTTCCATAAATTTTATAATGCTGAAAAAGTATTAACAGATGATGTTGAAAAAACAAAAGCATTGATTGCACTTATAGATGCAGTAAGAATTACGTTGCGTAATGCGCTAAGTTTAGTTGGTGTAAATGCACCAGAAACAATGTAAACGGAAAGTGTAATGGTTGAGAGCTAGTATTAGGTTTGTCATGGATGAAGAGAGATGTTTCATTCAAGTGACAAATCTTACTAGCTCTTTTTGTTAGTGAAAATAAGCGTGCAAATGAGGTGTTTAAAATGACATTGGATACAGAAAGTTTATATCGCATTTTATATAAGCATATGGGGCCACAAGGTTGGTGGCCTGCAGATTCAAAAATAGAAATCATTTTGGGAGCGATTTTAGTTCAAAATACGAATTGGCGAAACGCAGCCTATGCCATTGATTCATTAAAACAAGCTACTCTATTGGATCCACACCATATCTTGAATTTAGAATTAGAAGATCTACAAACATTAATTAAGTCGAGTGGATTTTATAAAAATAAAGCGAAAACCATACTGGCATTACTAAGTTGGTTGCATCAATACGATTTTGACTATAAAGCCATTGCTGATAAATATCATACTAATCTTAGAGACCAGTTGTTGCATATAAAAGGTGTTGGAAGTGAAACAGCCGATGTACTCATCGTTTATGTATTTGAAGGTATCGAATACATACCTGACAGTTACACAAGAAGAATTTATCGTTTACTCGGATATGAACATACAGAACAATATGACAAATTGAAACGCAACGTATCATTACCTGAAACCTTTACGAACCAAGATGCAAATGAATTTCATGCTTTATTGGATAATTTTGGAAAAAATTATTTTAACGGCAATGCCTCACATCAATATACATTTTTAGATGAATACTTTGAATACAATGACTAAAATGATATAGAAATTAGACTCTAATCAGTATTAATTAAGGGTTATCATCAATCAAATAATAGAAAGTTTATATATATGTGTAGCTTAAAAAATTAAATTAAATAGTTACTTTTAAAAATAATAGTAAAAAGCGCATGAAAATTTGATATGATTAAAGCAAATCATAAACTAGGAGATTATATCATGAAAAAGCAATTTAAAGTCATTTATCTTTTTATTATTTTAGCTGTTATATTGGCTGCATGTAGTACCAATTCTGACAAATCCACTAAAAACGAGCAGTCAGAAAAATCATATGACAGAATTATTTCTCTTATTCCTAGTAATACGGAAATATTGTATGAATTAGGTCTAGGAGATAAAGTGGTCGGTGTATCAACTGTAGATGACTATCCGAAAGAGGTAAAAGATAAAAAACAGTTTGATGCTATGAAATTAAATAAAGAGGCGTTATTAAAGGCTAAACCTGATTTAATACTCGCACATGAATCTCAGAAATCAACAGATGGTAAAGTACTGAATGGATTGAAAGACAGTGGTGTTAAAGTGGTCTATGTTAAAGATGCACAATCTATTGATGAGATGTATGAAACTTTTAAGCAGGTCGGTAAAGTGACAGGTAAAGAAAAAGAAGCCAATGCGTTAGTGAAAGAGACTAAAAATAATATTAAAAAAGTTGTGAATTCAGTGCCAAAAGACGCAAAATCTCAAAAGGTTTTTATGGAAGTATCTTCAGAACCTGAGATTTATACGGCAGGAAAAAATACATTTTTTGATGATATGTTGAAGCAACTGAAAGCTAAAAATAGCTTTTCAAATCTAGATGGTTGGCAAAAAGTTAGCAAAGAAGCAATTATTAAGAAAAATCCAGATGTGATGATTTCAACGATGGGTATTTCAGAAAAAGATTATCAACAAATTATCGACAAGAGAGGCGGATTTGAATCATTAAATGCTGTGCAAAAAGGTAGAATTGAAGCGGTGAATGGTGATCAAATTTCTCGACCAGGACCTCGTATTGATGATGGTCTCAAAGCTTTAAGAGATGCAATTTATAATGAAAAATAGACAGTATAGTGAGTTCTAATTAAAAAGATTATTTAAGTAACACCCTGAAGTTTGTTTGTACATACTTTTCAGGGTGTTTTTTCTGATTAATAATTTATAATAAATGAGATAGTGTTCGATGTGTTCAGATGGTATTGTAGGAGAGTGAAGATTTATTTGAAAGTGTGGCAAAAACATGAAGTATACTAAAACAATGTGTTTATGGATTGTGTTCATTATCATTAGTTTATTGCTGAGCTTATTTTGGGGTTTGGGTGATATAAGTGATACGCTATCACAAACAATATTATATCAAGTAAGAATTCCACGTACTTTACAAGCCTTGTTAGCCGGTGTTGGTTTAACACTTGCTGGACATATGTTTCAAACATTGTTGAACAACCCGCTTGCAGATAGTTTTACATTAGGATTGGCAAGTGGTGCTACATTTGGATCTGGGCTAGCTGTCGTTATAGGCGTTTCATTTATTTGGTTACCTATATTTTCAGTGTTATTTAGCATAATGACTTTAATACTGGTTATTGTACTAACCAGTGTAATGTCTAGAGGGTATCCGGTTAGAACACTAATCTTGGCTGGCATAATGATTGGTGCATTATTTAATGCATTTTTATATGTGCTCATTATTTTTAATCAAGAAAAAATGAACAATATCGTTAATTATATGTTTGGTGGCTTCTCATCTGCAGAATATAACGAAGTGATTTATATCGGTATTGTATTATCCATAGGTATGATAATTTTATTGAGTTTGGTGTCAAAAATTAAAATATTACAGCTTGGTGATTTACGAGCTCAGTCATTGGGGCTTAATGTGCGTAGTGTAACGTATAGTGTCTTGTTAATCGCCTCCATCATAACTGCCGTCATTGTTGCATATGTAGGTGTTATTGGATTTATTGGGATGGTTATTCCACAGCTCGTACGAAGAAGTCGCGCACATTATAATCTAAGACAACAAATGTTATTGAATATTGTGATTGGTGGTACAATTATGGTACTTTCAGATTGGTTAGGTAGTGTCGTATTAGACCCTTTCCAAGTACCAGCTAGTATTATACTCGCATTGTTGGGGATTCCCGTATTGTTTTACATTATCGCGACACAACCGCGAATGCAAGAATAGTCATTTTAAGGTAAAATAAATAAATCAGATTGCAGTAAATACAGGGAATAATATCATTTTTAATAGAGTGACATATTAATTAAAGAGGTTATGATAATGGATTTAACACAAATAAAAGCGATTGTATTTGATTTAGAAGGCACCCTTTTGGATAGAAAAAAATCACGCGAGAAATTTATAGAAGAACAATATGAGCGGTTTCATGATTATTTAGTACGTATTCAATTAGCAGATTTTAAGAGAAAATTTATAGAGTTAGACGATGATGAAGACCATGATAAACCAGAACTTTATAAAGCCATCATTAAAGATTTTCATGTCGATCGATTAACATGGAGAGACTTGTTTAATGATTTTGAAATGCATTTTTATCGATATGTGTTTCCATACTATGACACATTGTATACTTTAGAGAAATTAACAGAAAGTGGTTATCTAACAGGTGTTATCGCCAATGGCAGATCTAAAATTAAACAATACCGAATGCACGCCTTAGGTGTAGAAGATGCTATAAACTACTTATCTACTTCAGAAACAGTGGGTTATCGAAAACCACATCCGAAAATTTTTGAAGACATGCTTGATCAATTAGGTACTCAACCTGAAGAAACAATGTATGTAGGTGATGACCCATTAAATGATGTTGCGCCAGCAAGAGCAATGGGAATGGTAAGTGTGTGGTTTAAAGAAGATGATGAAGTGGATGTTGAACCATTGCCAGAAGAAGTTGATTTCACGATTAACACGACAGAAGAATTATTATCTATATTACCAATTGCAAAGAAAGGAAGAGAATAAATGAATTTATTTACAACAAGCGACGGTACTGCGCTCAATTACAGAACGAGTGGTGAAGGCAATGCAATAGTGATGATTCACACTGCATTCGATAATTTAACAGTATTTGATATGATCGAAGAAAATTTTACTGATGATAACCAAGTTATACTTGTTGATTTAAGAGGTCACGGATACTCTGACAAACCACAACATATTGATTTCAAGGAATATGCTGAAGATATTAAAGAGCTATTAGACTATTTATATGTCACACAAGCATCATTGATTGGTCATGAATTAGGAGGATCTGTTGCTAGCGCATTTGCAGCAATGTATCCAGAAATGGCTGACTCAATTACATTAGTAAATCCAACGCTGTTAAACGATATGTCTCCAGAAGAACGTTTATATCGCAGGTATGCCAATCAAATTAGAAATTGGGATAAAGAAGAACAACAGAAATTTTTAGATAAGCATTTATATTACTCAAAACGTAAAGCTAAGAAATTCTTAAAACATGTAGATAATACAAATGGTATCGCTACAGAAGCAGAATTAGAAGCAGTCAAAGATTCATTTAATGACAATAATATCATGAGTTATTTAAGTGAAATTGATTTACCTATTTTGATTATTGCTAGTCAACATGGTGAAAGAACAACCATTGTTGAAGCGAAAGAAGTGGGAGATTATATTGGTGAAGTACAATTTGAAACATTTACTGCGTCTGGATTATATCCATTTGTTGAAGAAAAAGATAAATTTGTAGATTTGGTGTTAAAATTTATCAAAGACAATGAAAAAGAATTAACATATTAACCTTCAATTCGATATGAATGAAAGTTTGTAAGTGCTGTTATGCAGCAATTTTTTATTACAAGTCGCACTGTTTTTGTAATCTTATTGTAACAATACTGTTATTTTAGTAACATTTATAGTACAATATGGGTGAGCACAAAGAAACTTATAAACAGAAGGAGAGCGTGCTTATGAAAAAATTATTTGCAGCAGTAATCGTATCGGGGTTAGCACTTTCCGGAATGAGCACAGGTAGTGTTGATGCCGCGTCAGGTAACTCTATCCAAAATGTTAAATCACTGCAACAAGGAGATACAACGTTAGAAGGTGCGAAAATCGGCGAACCTGTTCAAAACTTATTGAAATCTAATGATGTATCCGTATACTCACACAGACCGGATGGCAAAGAACATTATTATGAATTTAAAAAAGATAATGGTGTACTTGTTGTAACAGCTGACGGTAAAAAGAACAACGGTAAAATTACGCGTGTTTCTATGAGTTATAATGATACAAACGGTCCAACTTACAAAGCGGTTAAAAACATTGTTGGTAGTAATGCTGTTACACGTGAGCATTATAATAATGTAACTGGTAATTTCGGTTATGTTCAAGACAATGATTTATCATATCAATTTAGTTCTTCATCACCAAGTGATAAAAACATTAAATTGTACCGTATTGATTTGACTGAATCATAAATATCAGTGAAACAATGTAAATAGCTTATATAAGCTGAAACGCATGCGCAAATATTGCTACAATGCGTTATTGGTTACAAGCATTGCGACATTTGCATAAGAACTACTTTTTCACGAAAGAGTAGTTCTATAGAAAACGATGTATTAACGTCACTTGAGTTAGAGATAGTCGCTAACGTATAATATAAATTAGAGTCTGGGACTTATATAGTGTCTCAGACTCTAATTTATATTGGACATTAAATCATACGAATAAGCAATGGCTTGTGTATGGTAAATCAAGTGGGGTTTCGAAACCTTTATTGAAAATGAAATTATCTATCCTGTACTTGTTATTTTATTGTTAAAATCAAGTGTAGTATGAGATTATTAAAGAAACAGCTTTGATATCTCAACTACAATAGTGTTGATAGATTAAAGTGAATTTTATAAAAGGAGTCAAATATGAGAGTTAACGATAAGGTTTTAGTAGAAAATATTAATGACTATTTTACTCATAAAGGTCTTTCTCCAAACTTAATAGAAGATATTAAAGAGAAATTAAAAAAGGATTTCCAAAAATCTGAAGCCAAAGATGAAGACTATATTGAATATAGACGAAAATCACCAGCAGAAATAATACTAACGATTCAACGCAATTTATTCACACTACAACTCAATCCTATTATTTTTTTTATTGTTAATTTTATTTTACTTTCTTACTTATATGATAAGCAATATGTATCATTTCAGGCAGCTACGGGCACCTCTATTTTTTACTTTTTAATTATTTTACCAATTTCAATCTTCATATACTTGCGAATTGATTGGAAGAATTATTTATACAGTAATAAGTTTGAAATGGTGATTGGCTTAGTAGTGGCCATTGCTGCGTTTGTTCTCGTGATATTACATACATTTGATATTAATTTAGGTATTGTAGCAGTTACAATATATGCACATCAAGTCGTATTTTTTATAGGTATATTATTCAGTATTTCAGGTATTTATTTTAAAAGATTAGAGTTTACAGGAATTGGATTACTATTATGTCAAAAAACAATTGATGCGATGATTGGAAACGCGAGTATTGCACAAATTGGCTCAATCATTATTTGGATATTATTGTTAATTGTCATTATTTATTATACAATCCGCATCTCTTCTAGAAATTAATAGTATCTATGATTTAAACACTTAAATGAAGCGAACACGTTTCAGTGCTAAACACCTAAGGTATGGTGTGGCATTGGAACGTGTTTTTTTATTTATAAGCATGTATTTAATGTTAATTGAATATGGGGACATAATTTAAAATTAAAAAGAGAGCATAAGGCGATTCAATTACGGGTATATGAATTTTGTAAAGGGAGGTGGCCCAAAATGGAAAAAGTCGCAACAAATTATAACAACGAGATTGCATACATCCGAGAGGGTCAAGGTTTTCCTGTGATACTGATTCATGGCCTAGATGGCAACATGGCTTCATTATATAGCCTAAAAGATGAATTAAAACATAAATTTGAAGTAATTGTTTATGATGTAAGAGGACACGGTAAATCAACAAAAAAGAATTCGTTTAATTTAGAAGATCATGTAGAAGATTTAAAGGCTTTGATGACAAAATTGAATATTTCATCTGCACATCTTATTGGTCATGACATGGGAGGATTAATTGCAAAGCATTTCACTGATAAATATGGATCAATGGTCGCAACATTAACTTTAATTGCTTGTAATCTTATTGATAGTGTACATGCTTTAAATAAATTAATGATTGAGCACCAAGATGAAATTGAAGGTTTTGATAAATCTGAAGCACTGATATTATTATTGCCTTATATGTATAAAGAACAAGAAAAAGCTAAGAAATGGTTTCAAAATCAATTGATTTATAGTAGACAATCAGCAGAAGATAGTGCTGTAGCCACACGAGCATTAATGAATTTTCCTGTATTTAATAAAGATGTTGTTATTAAACAAACGGATGTGCCTACATTAATTGTTAATGGTGTATATGATCCTTTAATGACAACAGAGACTATTGAAAAATATCATTATGCATTTACAAGACTGCAAATACAGACATTTAATGAATCAGGTCATGCACCACATATTGAAGAACCAGAACATTTTTTAGATGTTTACAGTGATTTTATAAAGGCTAATGAATTTCAAAAAGAATAATTAGATTTAGTGGATTTTTAAAGCAATGAATATATCAACATAGTTGCAGAATGAAGTGTTTTGAATTTTAGATAAAATTGAGATGAGACAGAAACCAAATTTTAAAAACTTGGTTTCTGTCTCAGTTATGTAATTAAAGATGCTTAGGATGTAGGCACAGCTAAAATACATAAATAGGGGTATTTTAATATAACAAATACCTGTCTTATCATAGTCAAAGAGGCCGAGACATGCATTACATGTCTCGGCCTCTTTTGATAGTAAGCTTAAACTTCTTTTTCGTCGTTAGCTTCTTTAATGCGATCATTCACACGTGATAATAACTCGTTAATTTTTTTACGTTGTTTAGTGTTAACTAAAATTAATACTGTTCTTTCATCATGTTCATTACGTTTTTTATCGAAATAATCTTCTTGAGATAAGTTTTTAACTGCTTTAACAACTTGAGGTTGTTTATAGTTCAAATGATTAATAATATCTTTTAAATAATATTCTTCACTTTCGTGTTCGCTAATATAAGTTAATACAGCAAACTCCTCGAAACTTATTGAAAATTCTTTTTTGATAATTCCTTTTAATTTATCAGCGTAAGTAACCATCGCTAATAATTCAAAGCAATCATTGATTTTGGTGATAGCCATCCTTATTCCTCCCTATTTTATTGCCCAATCAAATATACATGTTAAAAGTGTTTTTGTATAAATATTTGTCTTAATTCAAAGTTAAATACAAAGAGTTTATCATAATTTGCAGACCTATTATATTGAGTAAAATATATTAAAACTGCTATTATTTAGTTTATTATAACTAAATAAAAATAGAAAGTAAACAAAAAACTGTTTAAGCGGTACATGAATGATTTAAGATATTAATTCAATTCTTTAAATACCAATGAGGGAAATATAATTAATATTTCTCATTTTCAATTTTCCATGATTTGATAAAATTACTAAAAAACTAATTTCTAATTAAAGGTGTTTACTATTTATACCGTGTACGTTTAATTTTTCGACAGAACATGATTTGCATTTTTAGCAATTGTATCGCCTATATTTAAACCTTCTATAACTTTCATATCTTTGTTATTACCCAATTTTTCTGTTTTAATAACCCGTTTAATAAATTTTTTATTTCTTTGTAAAAAAACGAATTGCTTTTTATATATTGCAGTTTTTGGAATTTCAATAGTGTAATTAGGTTTTTCTACGCGTAAATGACGACCGAATTTAACATCCGGTGTTGAACTGATTTCAACATGATACTGAGATGATTTTGTATTAGCTTCAGTATTTAAAGGTAATTTACTAATGAAATTTACAGTACCTGTGAAACTATGACCTGGATCAATGCATATGTGTACTTTATCCTTTAATTCCAATGTATTTACTATTGATTCTGGAACTTTAGCTTTGATTATAGCACTGGGATTAAAAATTTGCAGAATAAGACCATTATTTTGAGAAGGCACACGTTGATTAATGGCAATTTGACCATCCATCGATGCGTAAATCGTTGTGCGTAGTTGTGTTTGCAGGGTTTCAATTTCATGTTGTGTACGATTTCTTTCAATTGAGATTGTAGGATACTTAAGTGGGTCAATGTTATTCAAGTGGGCTAAGTATTTTTGTTTAGAAGTGATTTGGTGCTCGATGTCAACATTGTAATATTCAAATAGGGGCTGGTTCTTCTTGACGTGTTCTTCATTCTTAACAAACCAATTGTGGATGATGCCTTTATTTGAATCGAAAAAAATATTTGTTAGTTGAGAAGGCGATTGTATACCTGTGAAGTGTTGTGGTTCTTTATATTGAATTTTGAGTGTTTCCACTGTATGGGGATGCTCAGTATGAGACTTTGTTAAATAGAGCCAGCTTAGTAGGGTGATACTACAAAATAAAGCGAGTAGTGTGATAAAAATTAAAAATTTCCGCAAAGAAGTCACCTCTTGATGTTTTGATAACCCTATTATACTGCGGTGTAGCATTGCTTTTCTATAAAAAAATAGCGTCATTTACCAAAAGTTTAAAGTAAATAACGCTACGATACATTTTTAGAATAATCTCAATAAAATAATACCAATCATTATCGCAATGATGCCAATGATTTTTCGCGTAGTGATTTTATTAATGCGCGTACCTAATAAACCAAAATGATCAATGATTACACCCATTAGCATTTGACCTAACATAACGATAATCGTCGTTAGTGCAGCACCAAGATGTGGCATTAATATGATATTTGTAGTTACGAATACAACCCCCAGTATACCACCGATAAAATAGATTGGTTTGAGTTTACCTTGTTTTGCATCGACTGTCTTGAGTTTAAGACTTCTATTAAATATCAATGTAAGTATGAATAGGACAATGGTACCAACCGCGAATGAAATCAATGAGGCCATAACAGATGAGTGTATTTGTTGACCTAAAGCACTATTGATAGCTGTTTGGATTGGAGGACAAAAACCAAAGATAAATCCAATCACTAACCAGATATAAACGGGTGATGACTTATTTGTTTCAATGGGTGTTCTTTTTACATAGTTCATAAGTATGATGCCGAAAATTAAAACAATGATACCTAGTACTTTAAAGATAGTAAAAGGTTCTTGATTTGCACCAAACCAGCCAAAGGTATCAATCATGACGCCCATAATAATTTGACCAGATACAGTCATAACAACGGTTAATGACGCGCCTAAACGAGGTAATAGCAATAGATTACCAGTAAGGAAAATAACACCAAGCATACCACCGACAAACCATATGTAACTGAAAGATTGATTATTGTAAAACTGTGCTGTAAATACATGAGGATTGGTAATAAGATTAATTAAAATTAAAAAAATAGTTCCGGTTGCAAATGAGATTGTAGACGCATAGAATGAAGATTTCGTATAAAGACTTAATCTAGAGTTGATTGAAGTTTGAAAAGGAACCACCATACCTGCGACAATCCCGATTATATATAAGAGGATCATTAAATCACGCTTTCTTTCAAGATATATATACATTATATAGGAAAGAGAAAAATATGCATACATTTAAATTCAATCAAGAAATATTTGTATATTACAGAAAATAATGTACACAATACACAAAATGTAATAAAATATGTATGTTGATAAATTTAGAATTTTAAAAATTAGCAAAATTAATCAATTTTAAATAACAGAAGTAATACAAGAAGTGAGTGACTATAGATAGTGAAACGGCTTTCCATAATTCGACTTTTAGATCAAGAAACTTTTTTCTTGGGTGTAGGTAGAAATGATAATATAAAAAAACATCAATTTTTAGAAGTGTTGAATTCAAGGCATTCTTATAAAAATTTAGCCCAAGTCGTCGAAGTATATGATCAGTATGCGATATGTAAAAAATTAGGTAAGAAAAAGATATTTTTTGGCGATACTGTTAGATTACGACCACATAGAGATTAAGCCACCTTCAAAAATAAAGGAGAACTAGTCCGTTCATGGATCAGTTCTCCTTTATATTTAAAATCAATTATTAGATATCGACAATTCTGTAGGTGCTTATGAATACTGTTCTAAGCGTAGCATAACGTAACCAACTCATTACATTATGTATAAGTATATTCAAATACAAGGTTCATTGGTCAATTAACAATAATAGTTTAGTGAATTATCAATTTTCATAATAATGAAGAAAACGGCAATTTCTATTTGAATTAAATAGAAATTACCGTTGTTTTATTAATCTAAGATGTTTATGACCTATGCACCAGTTACTTTATAGCAATTGTAGGCGACCAACGTAATTAGATTTATAACTTACTTTCGTTCAAGTAAATGACATAGTCTGATTGTAGGGCATAGGTATCTACTTTAGCTAACTTTTTAAATCTTCTATATTTTGATTTAATAGTGTGACTAGGAAGTCCGTTATAAAAGTTTCTACCATTAAGTTAAATAGTTTAGTTTTCAAATATGAGTTTAGTAGATTTGTCTATAATCTGTGCTGAATGAATAGACGTTGGAATACCAGATTTAGGTCGTAAAATATCTAAATCTATGATTTTAGTCATACCTTCTTTAACTGCTGATTCGTTTACGAAGTGTTCAATTTTGGGTAATGGTAATTTGATTGCTTTATTTACTGCATCATTGAATATAAGCTCTAGGGTTTGTGACATTGTTTAGTGCCTCCTCATTTAGTTAATAGCTTCGGTCTTAATGACTTCTAGCTTGTCAAAACGTTCTCCAGTGATTTGTTCGATAATTGATTTAAAGCTTTTGAGTTGTTCTGGTGTCGCTTCAGTATTTAAATTAGTAAAGTGACGTTTGACCTGACTGGCTTTTCCATCTTTATCGTACAGTGTGCGTGACATTGTTACTGCAAGTTGACTAATTGTACTCATCTGTTTCAACCTCCTTTCACTATATATATCGAAATTAAATAGTGAATTGGCCAAAAATAATTTGAGAAATTTAAGTTAATCCCTTTCATGTGACATAAATATCATATATCATTAAATAAGAAACATTTATGGTTGAGAGGTGAATATATGAACCAAGTAGATCCAATTAGGGATATTAATGAGATAAAGGCAATGTATAAAGTACTTAGTTGTAAATCAAAACGTGATTATTTATTTTTTAAATTTGCGATACATACAGGTGTGAAACTGTCCGAATTATTAAACCTTTGTGTGAGTGATGTAAAAGGTGAAGAAAATAAAATTAAATATTATTGGCTTGAAGAACATGCATCGAATATTCATATTAGATTGCCAGATAAATTAAGAAATGAATTGGCACAATATATAGAAGAAGAGCATTTAGAGGATAGCCAATTATTATTTCAATCCAATAGAACATTGAAAGGTTTGTCACGTCAGCAGGCGTATAGAATTATACATGCTGCAGCAGTAGAACTAGGCATGTTACATATAGGTTTAACTACGCTTAGGAAAACATTTGCGTATCATGCGTATCAATCAGGTATTTCAATTTCTATTATTCAAAAGTATCTAGGTCATCAAACCACGTATGAAACGATGAAATTTATTGGTATTTCAACTAAAGCAAGTAAAACAACAATAGCTTTAAATTTATAAAATAATAACTAAAGGGGGGATACGATGAGTTTAGTATATCTACTAAGCACTTTAATATTAATAATGGTCATTCTATTATTTACACTGACAAATATAAAATTCCAGAAATATGCTGGACATATAGCACTTTTAGCACCCATAGTTGCTTCGGTTTACTTTTTGTATCAGCTACCATCTGTGATGCAAGGAAACTTTGTATCAGTTAAAATACCTTGGCTCACATTATTAGATATCAATATAGACTTTCGACTTGATGGTTTAAGTTTATTTTTTAGTTTATTAATTTCTCTTATTGGATTAGCCGTTGTTTATTATGCAACACAATACTTATCTAAAGAACATGATAATTTACCACGTTTTTATGTGTATTTATTATTATTTATGTTCAGTATGTTAGGCATTGTAACAGCTAACAATACAATTTTAATGTATGTATTCTGGGAATTAACAAGTGTTTCCTCATTTTTACTTATTGTTTATTGGTACAGTAAGGGTGATAGTCAGTTCGGTGCAATTCAATCGTTTATGATTACAGTATTTGGTGGACTGGCATTATTGGCAGGTTTCATCATGATCTACATTGTAACTGGTACGAATTCAATCACTTCTATTATTGAACAGAGTGATAAAATTGCACAAAGTCATTTATTTATACCAATTATCATCCTGCTACTACTTGGCGCATTTACTAAATCTGCCCAATTTCCTTTCCATATATGGTTACCAAAAGCCATGGCAGCACCGACACCTGTGAGTGCGTATCTACATTCAGCTACTATGGTAAAAGCAGGTATCTTTTTACTATTTAGATTTACATCTGTATTAGGATTAAGTGATTTTTACATTTATAGTGTCACATTTGTTGGTTTAATTACGATGATTTTTGGTGCAGTGAATGCCACAAGACAATTTGATATGAAAGCAATATTAGCTTACTCAACCATTAGTCAATTAGGAATGATTGTTTCTATGGTAGGCCTTGGAGGTGGCTTTGCACAACATCCAACAGGTGAGTTGTCAAAAATTTATGGCATGATTTTATTTGCAGCACTATTCCATCTGATGAATCACGCATTATATAAAGGTGCCTTATTTATGGGCGTAGGTATTATCGACCATGAAACGGGTACAAGGGATATTCGCCGTTTATCTGGTTTGAAAAAAGTATTTCCAATCACACACATTGTGATGTTACTATCTGCTTTATCTATGGCAGGTATACCGTTTTTAAATGGCTTTTTAAGTAAAGAGATGTTCTTTGATGGATTAGTAAGTACAGTTGAATTACCTCAATTTAATCTCACGCTTACAGTTATCATTACTGTAATCGGTGTGATCGCAAGTATATTCACATTGGTTTATGGTGTTTATATGATCAAAGAAGTATTCTGGGGAGACTATCAACAAGCAGACTTACCAAAAAAATCACCGCATGAACCATTTTTATTCACGCTACCTTCTGCAATTATGATGATTTTGTTACCGGTCATATTCTTTATTCCTAATCTATTTGGACATAATATCATTTTACCGGCATTACGAAGTATCACAATTGGAGAAAAAGTAGATCAAGTTGCACCGCATGTATCACAATGGCATGGCTTTAACTTACCGTTAATCTTAAGCTTAATTGTGATAGTAGTCGGATTTATCATGGCACTTAGAATTAATTGGAAAAAGTATGCAAATCAAGTGAAAGTAAAAACGATTACTGATTTATATTTAGGTTCATATAAACAATTTGAACATTATTCTGGTTATGGTATTCGCTCATTAATGAATAACCGTTTGAATCATTATATTACGATTACCTTGCTCATTTTTAGTATGGTTGTCATCTACGGTATGATTCAAGCTGGTTTCCCAGAAGTACATCAAATTCATGTAAGTGATTTCGGTCCGATAGAGGTCATTACGTTAATTGTTGTATTCGTCCTGGGTATTGCACTCACCTTTATTAGACAACGTTTAACTATGGTTGTCCTTAATGGGATTATTGGTTATTGTGTAACGATATTCTTTATCTTAATGAAAGCACCAGATTTAGCGTTAACGCAATTAGTAGTAGAAACAATAACAACAATTCTATTTATTGTTAGTTTCTCTAGACTGCCTAACGTACCACGTGCGAAAGTTAATAAAAAACGTGAAGCAGTCAAAATTATCGTTTCATTATTAATGGCAGTCATTGTTGTTACACTTGTATTTATTGCACAACAAGGTGATTCGATGCCAACAATTTCAACATTCTATCATGATGCATATAAATTAACAGGTGGTAAAAATATCGTGAATGCAATTCTTGGGGATTTTCGTGCCATAGATACATTGTTTGAAGGTATGGTACTCATTATTGCCGGATTAGGTATTTATACGCTACTTAACTTTAAAGAACGGAGGGGTCAAGATGAAAGAGAATGATGTTGTATTAAAAACCGTAACGAAGATCGTTGTGTTTATTTTGTTAACATTTGGATTCTACTTGTTTTTGGCAGGTCATAATAATCCAGGTGGCGGATTTATCGGCGGTCTCGTGTTTAGTTCAGCGTTTTTACTAATGTTCTTGGCTTTTGATGTTAAACAAGTATTAGTAGCGTTACCGCTTGATTTTAGAATTCTAATGATTTGTGGTTCATTACTATCATTTCTCACTGCTGTTGTACCTATGTTCTTTGGTAAACCGTTCCTTTACCAAACAGATGCTTATGTACAATTACCGTTATTAGGGGAAGTGCACTTAACGACAGTTACCGTATTTGAAGCGGGAATCGTATTAGCCGTTGTGGGTGTTGTTGTGACCGTTATGTTGTCTATCAGTGGTGGTCGTTCATGAATCTGATATTATTAATGGTCATTGGCTTCTTAATATTTATAGGGACGTATATGATATTATCAGTCAATTTAATCCGTATTGTTATAGGCATTTCGATTTATACACACGCAGGTAATTTAATTATTATGAGTATGGGTAATTATAGTAAAAATAAAGTGGAACCTTTAATAGGTGAAGGAAGTCAAAATTTTGTCGATCCTTTATTACAAGCCATTGTTTTAACGGCGATTGTTATTGGTTTTGCTATGACGGCTTTCCTTCTTGTATTAGTTTACAGAACCTATCGTGTGACAAAAGAAGATGAAATTGATGTATTGAGAGGTGATGACGACGATGCTAATGAGTAATTTATTGATTTTACCATTACTTCTGCCAGCTGTATGTGCTTTAGGCCTTGTGTTTATACGTACACACAGTAGATTATCTAGAATATTTTCTATCGGTACAATGGCAGTAACGACAGTTGTTTCATTGCTTCTACTAATTTATGTTATGTACCATAAGCCGATTGCTTTAGATTTTGGTGGTTGGCAAGCACCTTTTGGTATACAGTTTGTCGGTGACTCACTAAGTCTCTTATTGGTTACAACATCAAGTTTTGTTGTCACACTGATTATGGCATATGGATTTGGTAGAACTGAAAAACGTGCCATTCGTTATTATCTACCAAGTTTTATTTTGTTTTTAACAGTGGGTGTCATCGGTTCGTTCTTAACGGCAGATTTATTTAACATCTATGTTATGTTCGAAGTGATGTTACTAGCGTCATTTGTACTTATCACTTTGGGACAATCAGTTGAGCAGTTACGTGCAGCCATTATCTATGTAGTATTGAATATATTAGGTTCATGGTTACTCTTGCTCGGTGTTGGTTTGTTATACAAACTGACTGGTACACTAAACTTTACGCTTGTTGCACAAAGATTAAATGAAATGGATGATAAGAGTTCAATTGTCATTGTCTCTATGGTCTTCTTGATTGCATTCAGTGCCAAAGCAGCACTTGTGCTATTTATGTGGTTACCTAAGGCATATGCCGTATTAAATACTGAACTGGCTGCATTGTTTGCTGCTTTAATGACTAAAGTCGGTGCATATGCATTAATTCGTTTCTTCACATTAATATTTGATGAACATAGTGGTATTACACATCCATTATTAGTCTTTTTATCTTGTATTACGATGTTGATTGGTGCATTTGGTGTACTTGCTTATAGGGATATTAAGAAAATTGCTGCCTATCAAGTTATTCTATCGATTGGTTTCATAATTTTAGGATTAGGTACGAATACAATCGCTGGCGTAAACGGCGCGATCTTTTATTTAGCAAATGATATTGTAGTGAAAACATTGCTTTTCTTTATTATTGGTAGTTTGGTATACATTACTGGTCTTAGACAATATAAAAGTTTATATGGGCTTGCCAAACAAGAACCCTTCTTTGGTGTAGCTTTTGTAGTCATGATATTAGCAATCGGCGGCGTGCCACCATTTAGTGGTTTTCCAGGTAAAGTATTTATTTTTAAAGGTGCGATTGAAAATGGAAATTACATTGGTTTAGCATTAATGATTATAACGAGTTTAATTGCTATGTTTAGTTTATTTAGAATTTTCTTTGTGATGTACCTTGGTAATGAAAACAAAGGAGAGGCAATTGTATTTAATAAAATACCTACTTATCGTAAAAATTTAATCGGCGTACTGGTTGCTATGATCATCGTAATGGGCTTAGCCGCACCATTACTATTTAAAGTGACAGATAATGCGACACATTTAAATATGGATGATGGATTATATGAAAAAATGGTAAATCCTCATTTAATAAAGGGGGATAAATAATGAGACAAGTCTTACTTAATATTGTCATCGCATTTTTATGGGTATTATTTCAAGATGAAGACTCTTTTAAATTATCCACCTTCTTTGCAGGTTATCTCATTGGTATATTAGTTATCTATATTTTACACCGCTTTTTCGGCCAACAATTTTATTTAAAAAAAGTTTGGGTTGGTATTAAATTTTTAGCCGTGTATCTTTACCAATTAATAACATCAAGTATGACAATAATCAATTATATTTTATTTAAGACCAAAGATTTAAATCCAGGATTAGTGACTTATGAAACAACATTAGATAATGATTGGGAAGTCACATTCTTAACTATATTGATCATCATCACGCCAGGATCAACCGTAATTAGAATATCTAAAGAAAAGAAAAAGTTCTTTATACATGCAATTGACGTTTCCGACAAAGAGAAGCAAAAATTGTTGAAAAGTATTAGACAATATGAAGGACTCATATTGGAGGTGGCAGAATGATCGGCACACTAACAGATTTTTTCATAACAAGCGCACTGATTTTATTTGGTATTGCTTTATTATTAACTTTATTTAGATTAATTAAAGGACCGACCACTGCGGATAGAGTTGTCACATTCGATGCTGCTAGTGCTATATTGATGTCTATGGTTGGTTTGTTAAGTATTGTATTTGGAACTTTTTCGTTCTTGGATTCAATCTTACTTATCGCTATCATTTCATTCGTAAGTACGGTGTCAATTTCTAGATTTATAGAAGGGGGACACGTCTTCAATGCAAATAACAAGCGAAATCGTTAATCTAATCGCAGCAATTATGATTTTCTTAGGAAGTATCATTGCTTTAATAAGTTCTATTGGATTAATCAAATTCCAGGATGTTTTTTTACGAAGTCATGCAGCGACTAAAAGTTCTACGCTATCTGTATTATTAACGTTAGTGGGTGTTATCATATTCTTTATTTCTTCACAAGGCTATTTAAGTGTAAGACTAATATTAGCACTGGTGTTTATTAATTTAACATCTCCAGTTGGTGGACATTTGATTTCACGTGCCGCTTATCGAACTGGCGCTTATATGTATAGAAAAAGTGATGCACCAAGACAAACGAATATTTTACTGAGTTCCTCTGAAAACAATACGTTTGAGCAACTGAAACAACGTGCGCATGAACGTGAAGAACGAAGACGTAAAACTTATGAAAAAGAGCATGATTATTAATGAACGAATATAATCGCAGGAAGTAGGATGATGAGACCCGTTTCGGCTGGGTTTCCATGCTACTTCTTTTTTTGTTGTTAAGTACATGATGATAAAATATGATTGCTGCACAATGAATTTAATTGCTTAAATAAAAAGTTTTGTAGCAATAGAATGATATAAGAGTGAATAAATAAAAAATATGTATGAAATATTTTATTTTCAAGTGCAATACGTTTAAGTGATGGGGCATAAAATGATAAAATAAAATATATTTGTAATTGTGTTTATTTTTAAGTTCATTATCAAATTGGGGAATGAAATTAATTTGATAATTTGTGATTAAGAGTTTGGGACGCAATATATTCATGTAAAGACGATGTTATTTTTTGTTTCAACCTCAACAATTATGAAAGAATAATGACGTTTAAAAGAGGTGAAACCTTGCAAATATTTGAAACTATACTTATATTTTTAGCACTAGTCATATTAAGTTCATTCTTACACACTTTTCTTCCAAAAATACCTTTAGCTTTCATTCAAATTATATTAGGTATGCTATTGTATGTCACACCTATTCCAGTACAATTTAATTTTGATTCAGAATTATTTATGGTGGCTTTAATTGCTCCGTTACTTTTCGTAGAGGGTGTTAAAGTCTCTCGTGTTCATTTAAGGCGATATATTAAACCTGTGCTAATGATGGCATTAGGGTTGGTAGTGACAACTGTGATTGTAGTAGGTTTATTTGTGCATTGGATTTGGCCTGAGTTACCTATGGCAGCTGCTTTCGCACTCGCTGCAATATTGTGTCCAACGGATGCCGTTGCAGTCCAAGCAATCACGAATGGCAAAGTACTTCCTAAAGGTTCTATGACAATTTTAGAGGGTGAGTCTTTATTAAATGATGCAGCAGGTATCATATCTTTTAAAATTGCCGTAGCAGCATTGATTACAGGTGGATTTTCAATGGTGAATGCAGTTGAACAATTTTTAATTTCTTCAATTGGTGGATTTATTGTTGGGTTATTAATTGGTGTCGCACTTGTTCGTTTCCGTGTGACGTTATCAAGACGTGGCATTGAAAATATTAATATGTTTACATTTATCCAACTTGTAACACCATTTATCACATATATCGTTGCCGAAATGTTCCATGCTTCTGGTATTATTGCAGCAGTTGTTGCAGGTTTAGTACATGGTTTTGAACGTGATCGAATTGCTCAAGCACGTACTAGGTTGCAGATGAGCTATAATCACACATGGAATATATTAGGATATGCATTAAATGGATTTGTGTTTTCTATCTTAGGATTTTTAATTCCTGAAGTTGTAGGGAGAATTATTGAGAACGAACCGCATAACTTAATATTCTTAATTACTGTGACATGTCTTATTGCATTAGCTATTTATCTGTTCAGATTTTTATGGGTTTTTGTTTTATATCCTTATTTTTATTTACCGGTGAGCCCGTTCCAAAAAATGATTTCACATAATGAGGATGATCAGAAAACTGCAGAAACCCCGCCAAAAAGAGGCATGTATGCGTTTATAATGACGTTGTGTGGGGTGCATGGTACGATTTCCTTAGCAATCGCACTGACATTGCCATATATGTTAGCAGATCATCATTCATTTATTTTTAGAGATGACCTATTATTTATTGCCTCAGGTATGGTTATTATCAGTTTAATTGTGGCACAGATGATTTTACCAGTCGTTACACCGAATGCTAAAAAACCTAAAATCGTTGGTATGAACTTTAAGCAGGCACGTGTTTATATTTTAGAAAAAGTTATCGATTCATTAAATCAGCAATCGTCAGTTACGTCTAGTTTCCAATATGGTAATGTTATAAAAGATTATCATGATAAGCTAGCATTTTTAAGAACGGTTGAAAATGAAGATGAAAATACTAAAGAGCTTCAGAGACTTCAAAAATTAGCATTTGATGTAGAAAATCAAACATTAAATGGTCTTGTTGAAAATGGCGATATTACTACAAACGTGTTGGATAACTACATGCGTTATACAGAACGAACACAAGTATATAAACAAGCTTCGTTATTACAACGTATCAAAGTTGAAGTAAGAGCAATGATTTTAAAGAGAAGAATACGTACGAAAGTGAAAACGAATGCGGCCTCTCCATTATCTGTTGTAGATAACTTACGTGAGATTTCCAACATTATGCGTACAGTACATTATCGTGTAGTGAGTCGATTAGGCAAAGAAACAACGGAAAACAATAAATTAGAAGTTGGTATGATTTGTGATAGTTATCTTATTCGTATCGATAATTTAACACCTTCCAATTTCTTTAATCCTAAAAATGAGAACTCTATCACGAAAATTAAATTAAGCGCATTAAAAGAGCAACGTCGTATTTTAAATCAACTTGTAGAAGATGAAGAAGTAAGTGAAGTAACAGCTTTAAAAATTCGTGAAGCAATTAATTATGATGAGATGATTATTGTAGATAGTTCAACGGATTGATAAGGTAATAAATAACACTAGATTCCATTTTGGAAGATAGTTATAAACTGCCAACAAAGTATCCAACTTTGTTGGCAGTTTTTTTTTGAACACTTTTAGCAGGTACTGTCTTAACCTGTAGTTTTTGGCTAGTATTTTCCCGTAAGAGTCAGTCGAATATGATATGTAAAAGAGGAATACTTGAGCTAAAGCGCATGCATAAGTGCCACTAAGTCATGTAATGAGAAGGAATAATTGAGCTAAAGCTCATGCATAAGCGAAACTAATTTTTTTCAAAGTGGAGGAATACTTGAGCTAAAGCGCATGCATAAGTGCTACTAAGTCAATGACTAAGTGGCACTAAAAAAACTCCATCAATGGGGGGAGGAGCCACCATTGATGGAGTGTAAGGGAGATGATTTAAGGCTTGAATACCACCATGCCGTACGTTTAATTAGGAGGGAAGTCGTACGACATGGGACTATTCACCTATGACTAGGTTAATAGCCCGCACCATCTATTCCATGCTGCCGTGTATAGTTTCTATATTCGATTTCATCATATTGTAATATGAATCACCTTTAGAACCTTCTTGTCCGATTGAATCGGTAAATACTTCACCGTATATATCTTTCTTCGTTTCTTCACTTAAACTTTGCATACTCTTCTTATCGACACTTGTCTCGACAAGTAAGTGTTTAAGTTGATTATCTTTCACGAATTCAATTGCTTGTTTCATTTGTTCAGGAGTACCTTGTTTTTCAGTATTAATTTCCCAAATATAACCTGGCTTAATGTCATATTGTTTAGAGAAATATTTAAAAGCACCTTCACTTGTAATCATTGCTCTGCGATCTTTTGGAATATCATTGAATTTTTCGTGACTCTCTTTATTTAATGATTCTAATTTAGCAATATAGTCTTTACTATGAGATTCGATATCTTCTTTGTGTTTTTCATCATGTTTTAATAAGGTATCACGTATCGTTTCAACATATTTAATCCCATTTTCTAAACTTAGCCATGCATGAGGATCTTGTTTAGATTCATCGCCTTCAGCACCATTTAAATAAAAAGGTTTTACTTTTTCAGATACTTTAACCACACTGTCATCTTTAGTTGATTTATTAGCTTGAGATAACGCTTTGTCGAACCAACCATTACCAGTTTCTAAATTTAAGCCATTATAGAAAACAATATCTGCATCTGTTAATGCTTTGATGTCTTTTGGTTTTACTTCATATTCATGAGGATCTTGACCAACAGGGACAATACTGTGAATTTCGACATTATCACCACCGGCATTTTTCACCATATCGTATAAAATAGAGTTAGTCGTAACGACTTTTAGTTTTTCATTTGAATTTGAGTTTGAATCACTTTTTCCATTACTACATGCTGCTAAAAATAATAGTAGGATAAGTGCAATCGATATTAACTTTTTCATATTTGTTGTCCTTTCTTATTGAAAATATTGAATTTGTTTAAAATGAATATCGCAACATAAATTATAAATGCACAGAATACAATTGTGGCACCACTTGGAATGTTATAAACATAACTAATATACAAACCAACAATTGCACTAATCGTACTTATAATACTTGAAATAATCATCATAGTATGTAATTTTTTGGCGATTAAAAATGCTGCAGAAGCAGGTGTAATCAATAGTGCTACTACTAAGATAATGCCAACGGTTTGAATACTTGCGACAGTTACGAGAGATAATAACAACATTACAAAATAATGAAATACAGTTGTATTTAATCCGCTCATTCTACTGAAAACTGGATCAAATGTAGATACCATTAATGGTCTATAAAAAATGATGATTAACACCATTACAATGATACCTACAATAATAGTTGACCAAAATGTAGATTGTGTAACAGCAAGTAAATTACCGAATAATATATGATATAAATCAGTGGTACTGTTAATCAAACTGATTAAAATAACACCTGTGGCTAAAAATGCTGTAAAACTAATCCCAATGGCAGCATCTGGTTTGGTTTTACTATTTTTAGTAATGAAGCCAATGAAAATACTTGCAATCATACCTGTAATTAATGCACCAATAAACATTGGTATGCCAAATAAAAATGATAATGCAACACCAGGTAATACGGCATGACTCATTGCATCACCCATAAGTGAAAGTCCCCTTAAAACAATAAGACAGCCAACAGTACCACATACAATCCCAACAACAATTGAAATGATTAGGGCGTTGCTCAAAAATTTATAGTCTAGCAAATGCTGTAAAAATTCCATAATAAGTTAAGTCCTTTCTAAAAAATTAAGTCGTTCCGCTTTGTACTGTGGCATTTAAAAACGTTTTGTTTAGATTTTCTGGTTGCATAGCGGTAATGCTATCCCCAAAATAGCGAATATTTCTATTTAATAGAATGACACGATCAAAGTATTCTTCGGTTTTAGATAGATCATGATGGACAATGAGTAATAATTTGCCTTCCTCTTTTAACTTGCGTAATTGATGCATAATGATTTGTTCACTATGGAAATCAATCCCTACAAAAGGTTCATCTAATAAGTACAAGGTACTTTCAGACATTAAAGCACGTGCTACAAGTACACGTTGTAATTGACCGCCACTTAATTCTGAAATTTGACGGTGACGCAAGTCTTCTAATTCCAAAGTTTGCATTAATTGATTTAAGCGCTGTTTCGTAGTTGGCGTCACCCACCTAAACCAACCGATATCTTTGTAAGCTCCTGATAAGACTACATGCTCCACATTTATAGGAAAATCTAAATCTATGTGCGCTTTTTGAGGGATATAAGTGACATGCTTCAAATTATTTTGTATGGAATCATCATTTAACTGAGCAGAACCTGTTGGTTTGAATTCACCAATCAGTGATTTAATAAATGAGGATTTTCCGGCACCATTAGGCCCCATAATACCTATGATTTCGCCCTGAATAGGTATGGATAAATTAATATCTTGAAGTACATGTTTATTCCCAAGTGTAAGATTTAAGTTTTCTACCTTTAACATTTTAAACCTCCTTAATAATATTTTTAGGCTAACCTAATTTAATTTATAATATACCATGAACTTTTAGCGTGTCAAGTTGATTCGTGATACAATAAGGTGAATGATTTGAGAGGTGAGATAATGCTAACTGAAGAAAAAGAAGACTATTTAAAAGCAATTTTAACGCATGATGGTGACCATTCTTTTGTTTCGAATAAGACGCTATCCCAATATTTAACTATTAAGCCACCATCTGTAAGTGAGATGGTTAATCGTTTGGAGAAGTCAGGGTATGTTGAAACAAAACCATATAAAGGTGTAAAGCTTTCAAAGGAAGGTTTAACATATACATTAGATATCATTAAACGTCATAGATTATTAGAATTATTTTTAATAAAAATTTTGCAATATAATTGGGAAGAGGTACATCAAGAAGCAGAAGTACTGGAACACAAAGTATCTCACTTATTTGTGGAGCGTTTAGATAAGTTATTAGATTATCCAATCACATGTCCACATGGCGGTATTATCCCGAGAGATAATCAATATAAAGAATTATATACAACCAATTTATTAGCTTTTGATACTGGTGATACAGTGACAATCAAACGTGTACGTGATAGAACGGACTTATTAATCTACTTATCAAGTAAAGATATATTGATTGATGAACGTATTGAAATCTTGAGTAAAGATGATACAAATAAAGTTATTATTGTAAAGAAAGATGAGCAAATTACAGTATTAAGTTATGACAATGCCGCGCATATATACGCTGAAATTTAAATTTACTAATAGCCGTGTATAACATAGTTGAAAAACATAAAAAAGCAACCGCCTAAAAATTGAGCGGTTGCTTTTTGCATGATAGAAACCATTTTACTGTCAGAATGAAAAATAGGATTGTAGTAGATGATAAATTGTAAATAGATTAATGGCAATCCATATTAAACTAAATAAGGCCGTTGGCAAATGCGTGAGTTCTTTGAGTGTCGTGCCATCCCATGAGACATTTTGAAGTGAAAATGTTAGCTTAAAAATCGTCCAAGATGATTGGAGTACTTCGCCAAGTAGCACACCTAAAATAAAATGATAGCTAATAGAGACGATATAAAGCATCATTTGTTGATTATCACTTTGGAATAAAAAATATAATAAAGCGATGAGTAATAAGACAATTAAAATAGGGACTAATTTTCTTGATGTTAATGCTAGAAAATAAATGAAAATGATTAAGTAAGCAGTAATAAATAAACTAGGGTATTGATTTTCTAGCGCTAAAAAACCTAAAAGCAACATTAATGGTGGCATGATGTAACCGCCAAATGTTGTGATAGCTTGACCTAACGATGATTTAGATTGAGTAATCGCAAATCCTTGTTGAGAAGTTTCTATACGTTCTGAAGGTTTAGCAACAATAACTAAATCTTTTGCTTTACCACCACTTATTTTATTGAATAAGATATGGCCAAATTCATGCGTTAGTACTGGGATATAATTTAAATAAATATCGAGTATCTGATTTACAGATTTATATCTGTAAGTATGAATGATGATATAAATTAATGCGATAATCAGAACCCAAATTAAGTTGAGTTGTATTGTAGAACTAAAAAATGCTTGTATTTTTGTCATAATGTAACCTCGGTTTAGAATTCCTACAATCTCTTTTATAATTGAGATTGTTATAGCATAAACTTAATTATAAAGTAATTTAATATAGAAAGCATTTGGACTTTTGACGTAGATTGTGGTTAAAGTTGAATATTAAAAGCATGCGCATATAACGTTTAGAGTTGAATTTATGCTTATGATAATAAATTTAGATCAGTATAGGTTACAAAATCGTTTAATTTATAGTCACGTGTACTTATTGAATATGTTACTATAACAATAATAAATTGATAAGATGTATTTGAGTGAGGAGATTCTAAATCATGATGGAAAACAACCATATAGATAAAATAGATGTGTTATCTGTCTATTTTGATAATGTGACATTATTGGAAATGCGCAACAATATTAAGCGATTTTTTCTGGCAGATGAAGGGGAAAATTTATTTATCGTTACTGCAAATCCTGAAATTGTGGACTATGCTACAGAAAACGAAGCATATCGTAAATTAATTAATAGTGCAGATTATGTTATTCCAGATGGAACTGGTATAGTCAAAGCGGCAAGTATACTGAAGACACCATTGAAGACGCGAGTACCTGGAATTGAATTAATGGAAGAATGTTTAAAAATTGCAAATGCTAATAACCAAAAAGTTTTTTTATTAGGTGCTAAAAATGATGTTGTGATGAAGGCAGAACAGAAACTTACTGAGAAATATCCTGATATAAACTTTGATTTTCATCATGGTTTCTTTGATTTAACAGATGAAATGGTGTTAAAACAAGTCACATCATTTAATCCGGATTATATCTTTGTTGGTATGGGTTATCCGAGACAAGAGCAATGGATAGAGCGACATGCACACCGTTTTAATAAAACGGTACTCATGGGTGTAGGTGGCTCAATTGAAGTGTTTAGTGGAACGAAAAAAAGAGCGCCTGTATTATTTAGAAAAATGAATTTAGAATGGGTATATCGCTTACTTATTGATTGGAAACGTATCGGTAGAATCAAAGCAATTCCCAAATTTTTGTATAAAGTATTTAAATTGAGATTAAAGAAATAACATTAGAAAGCACAGTGATTGTAATCTGTTATTCATAAAACAGGTTGTAGTTTTAAGTTAGTGTCATAAGCAAAAAGTGTTACTTGAGCTGAATTTTACTTAAGTACATATAAATTAGGAGTCCGAGACATAGGTTTATTGATGTCTCGGACTCCTATTTAAATTTAAGTCATTTATTTTACAACAAATCTTGAACTATCTAAGTCATTTCTGAATTTCTTTTGTTCTCCTTTAGAACGCTTTTTAAAGTCGTTTAAGAATTTTTCATATTCAGGGAGAACGTCATCTAATTCACCGAATTGTTTAAGTTTGCCTGCTTCAATCCAAGCAATTTTAGTACAGAATTCACGTACTTGTTTCATATTATGACTAACAAAGAATATCGTTTTACCTTGTTCTTTATATTCAAATATCTTATCTAAACATTTTTGCGCAAAGGTTTGGTCACCTACAGATAATGCTTCGTCGATGACGAGAATGTCAGGGTTAGTTGTGATGTTGATAGAGAAACCAAGCTTAGCACGCATACCACTTGAATATTTTTTTACAGGTTGATATATAAATTCTCCTAGTTCACTAAATTCAATGATTTCAGGTGTGAGCTTTTTAATTTGCTTACGCGTAAAGCCCATACAAAGCATTTTGAATTCAATGTTTTCGATACCTGTTAATTGACCATTTAATCCTGCATTAATCGCAATGACACTTACATCACCATCACGTTTGATATCGCCTTCAGTAGGAGACAGAGAGCCACCAATCATATTACTCAAAGTAGATTTACCCGAGCCATTTATACCTACTAAACCGATGACATCACCTTCATAAGCCGTTAATGACAAATCATTTAATGCATAGAACGTTTTATTTTTATGAAAAGGAACAATGACATCCTTTAAACGTTCTTTATTATTACGATAAATACGATATTCTTTAGTTACATGTTCAATGTTAACCGATACGTTCATATTTTTACCTTCCTTGTTTACAGTTAATACCATTATATTATACATTATATTAGTTGTTAAATTTATTAACCTATTGTAAAGTAAGTGAGTACAATTTAACATAATTATTACTTATACAGTTGTTAAATTTTACTGAATATACATTATAAAATCAACTATTAATGATAAAGTTAAAAAATAATATAGATACGAAACGCTTTTATCTGAATTTATAATAACTATTTTTCATTATTTTAATATATAACATGCTAACTTAATAACACTTTTCAAAATGAGTCATATGCGAATAGAATGAAAGTTGTTATGTAACGACATAAAGCGTATATTGGAATTGAATACAATAAATAGCGTCATGAATAAATGATGATAAGCAAATCGATTGAAAGTGTGGTTTATTTAAATGAATGCAGTGTGGATAGTATTTAGAGAGCATTTTAAAAATTTCTATCTTATACAAAGGCTTGCGCAGTTCCAAGTGAAAATTACGAATACGAATAATTATTTAGGTATGGCTTGGGAATTAATTAATCCAGCGATGCAAATTATGGTTTATTGGTTTGTCTTTGGTCTGGGGATTAGAAGTAATAATCCTATAGACGGCGTGCCATTTATTTATTGGTTACTCGTAGGTATAAGTATGTGGTTCTTTGTTAACCAAGGTATTTTAGAAGGAACAAAGTCAATAGCAACGAAGTATAATCATGTAGCGAAAATGAATTTTCCGTTATCCATCATCCCTTCCTATATTGTAATGAGTAGATTCTACGGTCATCTAGCATTACTCGTTGTTGTTATATTCATATGTATGTTAGCTGGCTATTATCCAACAATTTATACATTACAACTGTTTTTATACGTACCATTTGCACTAATCCTTACAACAGCGATTGCTTTGTTCACCTCTACATTAGGTGTACTCGTTAAAGATACGCAACAGGCAATTCAAGCTTTAATGAGAATGGTATTCTTTGCTTCATCTATTTTAATTGTACCGCCAGAAGGTATTGTAAAAGATGTAATGAAATTAAATCCGATTTATTATTTAGTAGAGGCATATCGTTCTGCTGTGTTACACAAAGAGTGGTACTTTATTACACATTGGGAATTAACGTTGTATAACATGTTTATTATTATACTTCTGTTTATACTCGGTTCAATACTTCATATGCGTTATCGAGATCATTTTGCAGATTTCATGTAAATAAGTAGATATTTAAAGTATAGAGAATGCTGAATCAATGAATTTAGCGCGTAATATATTGAAATCAAAGTCTGAGACATAATGATATGTCTCAGACTTTTTTACACTCAACATAATTGCTTACTACGCTTTAAAACTACTGTGATTTGCGTGAAATGAGCCGTATAAATGCACGAATATAAGTGCATGTAATCCTATTAAAATGTTGGCGGTTATTATAAAGGCGTTTCAACATTTGTATTAAGTATGAAATGCGAGGGATCTACGGATTTGCATTGGTTCAATAAAATTGAGTATTTCAAATGGATAAATAGGATTTTTCTATAATTTTCTATTTATGATAGATATAATATAAACAAGCGCATTGAAAAAATAATTGGCGGTGAACGTAGTGAGACAACTTATTAAAAAATTATATATGGGTATAATTCGCTTTTTGAATTTAATATATAAAAAGAAGAAAGTACAAAGTAAGCATATTGTTATCATGATGACATTTGCTGAAGACGTGTGTCCAATCGTTGAAGCATTATACCGAAAAGGGTACGCAATCACTGTGATTGGAAATGAAGCAAATCGTAAATATTTACAACAATTTGAAACAATAAACTTTTTACCAGCGGGTAATAAGCGTGTATTTAAACATATCAAAGCACTTAGTTCTGCAAAAGTCATCGTTATTGATACGTATTATTTAATGCTTGGAGGATTAAAGAAAAAACCGAACCAAACCATTATTCAAACATGGCATGCAGCAGGTGCATTGAAACAATTTGGATTAACGGATCATCAAGTGGATTTATCCAATGCTAAAATGGTGAGTCAGTATAGAAAAGTCTATAATGCGACAGATAAGTATTTGGTAGGCGGTGAGCCAATGGTTGAGTGTTTCAAAGCATCTTTTGAAGCGACAGACGACCAATTTTTAAGAACTGGACTACCAAGGTTGGTTCCTTATACAAGACTCGATGTAGTAAAAAGGCAGAATGAATTGAAAAAACAATATGGTATAGAGGGAAAGGTAGCAATATACGTCCCCACTTATCGTGAACATAAGCAAGCCAATCGTCAAATTGATAAAAGCCAATTTGAAGCAGCATTACCAGAGTATACGCTACTTAGCAAGTTACATCCTTCTATCGCAACAGAAGACCAAACAGCGATTAATTTACAATCAATGATGATTTTAGCGGATGTGATCATAAGTGATTATAGCTCATTAGCGATTGAAGCTAGTATTTTAGATAAGCCTTCATTATTTTATGTCTATGATGAAGCACAGTATGAGGAAGAGCGAGGATTAAATATATTTTATAAAGCTATTCCTGAAGCATATAAAGCCTATACAGAAACAGAATTAATAGAAAAGCTAAAAGATCATGATGTACAATTAACCCCTTTATTTAATGATTGGCACGAGTATAATGCCAAAGACAGTTTGACTAAAGTTATTAATGAGATAGAGAAAATGGTGAAAATATGAAAATTTCAATTATCATTCCTGTATTTAATGCAGTGAATACAATTCGTAGAGCAATTGCATCCGTTGATACGAAACAAAATTATGAAATTATATGTATCAATGATGGCTCAACAGACGATAGTAAAATAGAACTCGAAAAACTTCAAAATGAATACAAGCATGTCATTATTATTAATCAAGAGAATCAAGGTGCGGCAGCTAGTAGAAATGTTGGGCTTGCTAATATGACAGGTGATGTATTTATGTTTTTAGATGCAGATGATGAATTTTTGCCAAGCAGAATTGATTTTATGGCAGATTATTATCAGCAAGATGACAATGTGGATATTGTAATTGGTCAAATTGGTCGTGAAAAAGATGGCGATTGGCAAACGATTTATTCGCATCAAGCTATTCAAAAACTTGATAAAGTCAATCTCGCACAATGTCCAGATATGATGCAATCTATCGGTCCGGGCGCTAAAATGTTTAACGCCAAATTTGCAGACTTACGCTTCGATGAAGATGTGGTGTTCTGTGAAGAACATACGTTTATTGTTAATGCATATATAAAAGCACATGATATTCAACTATTACCTGATATTGTGTATGGTTATAACGAGCAAGAAGGGTCCGTAACAGATCAACGTGCAGATCAATTTGCTTCGTATATGCAAGATGCAGTTAAAGTAAGAGCGCGTGTTATGGATACGTTATTACTTAGAGAATCAAGAATTTATTATAGCTACCGCATGGATGAGTTGATTGTCAGTTATTTATTGCAATCATATATTGAAAAGCATGACATAATAACACAACAATTATTAGATTTAGTTATTGCATACATGATGGAAATGCAGAAAACAGATTACGATGGTGCAGCGATGTTTAGAATTGTAAAAGTGATTGAGCAAGGCAGTAAAAAGTGGAATAAAACGCTGTATCAACAATGGAGAGATACATTGTTAAAGGTTGGTATTGGTAGACCGAATTATTATCGCTTTAAAGCGGAAATTTTACCCAAACGCGCTCGATTCAGAGGAAGAATGAAATTGAAACAAATTTTAAACCGATAAAAACAGTCGATATTCGTAAACTTGTATGGGATATGCTATAATTTTTTAAAATGTAAAATTTAAGTAAATTTTTTGTTAAGGAGTATAGTTTATGAAACGAGTAATTACCTATGGCACATATGATTTATTACATTATGGTCATATTGAATTGTTAAGAAGAGCAAGAGAAATGGGTGACTATTTAATAGTTGCTTTATCAACAGATGAGTTTAATCGCATTAAAAATAAAAAATCTTATTATAACTTTGAACAACGTAAAATGATGTTAGAATCCATACGTTATGTTGACCTTGTTATCCCAGAAAGTGGTTGGGGCCAAAAAGAAATTGACGTTGATCGCTATGAAGTGGATACTTTTGTAATGGGCCATGATTGGGAAGGCGAATTTGATTTCTTAAAAGACAAATGTGAAGTGATATATCTTAATCGTACAGAGGGTATATCTACAACTAAAATTAAAAAAGAATTATATGGTGATAGTGAAAAGTAAAATGTGCTATATAAATGGAACTTGTTTTGAAAAAATTAAATAACACATAAAAAGGTTGTTGAGGTGAACTGACTTCAACAACCTTTTTATGTGTAAAAAATGGAAGTGGTACAGAAATCAAATTTTTTATTGAGATTTCGTAGTCCCACTCCCATCGGGTAATATTATTTTTTATTACGTGATTTTTTTCTGAATAAGTCGATAATAAGATAAATAACAATGGCTATGGCTACAATGATTAAAATGGTACCTAATAATGTTAAGATTGGATGTTCATCCCAAGATGATTTTACAATTGTTGTTGCTTGATGTACAAGTGGTTTATTAACATTAACTGATGGTGGACCATATTTATCTGAAATAAATTCACGGTCATAGTCGATATGTGCTTTGTCATCTTCAATAACGACTTTGTAGTCGTTTTTATCGAAGTCTTTTGGTAATACATCGTAAAGATCTTTTTCAACAAAATACGTTTTACCGTTAATTTTTTGTTCGCCTTTTGATAATATTTTTGTATATTTATATTGATCAAAGGACATGTTCATCAATCCATTACCTATCATATTACGTTGTTTTTCGCCGCCAAGGTTTTTATAGTCGCCGGCGCCCATGATAACTTGATTAATTCGGAAACCATCACGTTTGGTTGTAATGGTATGGTTGTAATCGGCGATATCACTTGAACCTGTTTTTAATCCGTCAGTACCTTCTAGGCTCATATCGGCACCTTCAAGTGAATGGTTAAATGTATAATAAGTTACACCGTGTTGGGTTGGCGCAAGTTGTTTAGTAAAATCTAAAATTTTTGGTGTATCTTGTACAGCATGTTGTGATAAAATGCCAAAGTCTTTAGCAGTTGACGTATTATTGTCTTCGTTTTTGTATTTTTTAGGTGCGAAATCTTTTAATTGTTTATTTTCAGCACCAGTAGGGTTTACAAAATGCGTATCTTTCATGCCTAATGATTTTGCTTTTGAATTCATCTTGTCTGTAAAGTCTGAAAGATTCCCAGAAACTTCTTTAGCTAAAATAAGCGCAGCAGCATTACTAGAGTTAGACACCGTAATTTGTAATAACTCTTTGATCGTATATGTTTCACCTGGATAAAGTTTTGTATTACTTAGTTCAGGAAGTGTAGACATTCTATAGTGTTCATCTGTGATTTTAACCTTATCATTTAAAGACAAATCACCTTTATTTACTGCTTCGAGTGTTAAATACATGGTCATTAATTTAGTCATCGAAGCGGGATACCATGTTTTATTGATATTGTATTGATATAATAGTTGCCCTGTTTGCGAAACATTAATGGCGCCTTCTGGTTGATATGAATCTGTGACATTATAGCCATATTGATTAGCAGCCTGAGTTGGCGTAATGCTTTCAGCTTGTGCAAAAGGTGTTATAATTGTACCAACGAAGAGTACAGTTATAATAGTTAGTATAAACTTTCTCATAATGACATTCCCTCTTAATATATTCAGTTTTGGTGCAATAGAAATATTTTAGCATATTGTAAACTTATAATAAAATATAACCCTATTAGTTTAGGGTATTTGTGGAATGGAAAAGAGTTGTGTAAAATAGAATCAGTTGAATTGTAATTCATTTAATGAAATTTTTAAATATCTGCTCAATTATCGTATAAAAGAAATAAAAATTTTATGAAGAGGTAAAAAGCATGAAGCAAGAGAATCCATTATTCTACTTATTCAAAAAATTATCATGGCCGGTAGGGTTGATTATTATTGCCGTATTGATTTCTTCATTAGGTAGTATTACAGGACTACTCGTACCATTTTTCACAGGTAAGCTTGTGGACAAATTTTCATTTGAAAATATGAATGGGATGTTTGTCGCTGGATTCATTTCTATTTTTATAGTAAATGCATTATTGAGTGGGATTGGTTTATATTTACTAAGCAAAATTGGAGAAAAAATTATTTATGCCATTCGTTCTGTGTTATGGCGCCATATCATTCATTTGAAAATGCCATTCTTTGATCAAAACGAAAGTGGGCAATTAATGAGTCGTTTAACAGATGATACGAAAGTAATTAATGAATTTATTTCTCAGAAATTACCCAATCTCTTACCTTCTGTGTTAACGATCATTGGATCTATGATTATGTTATTTGTCATGGATTGGCAGATGACGTTATTAACATTTATTACGATACCTATTTTTGTATTGATTATGATACCACTCGGTAAAGTAATGCAAAACATTTCTAAAAAAACTCAGTCAGAAATCGCGAATTTCAGTGGTTTGTTAGGACGTGTTTTAACAGAAATGCGTTTAGTAAAGGTTTCTCATACTGAAGATTTAGAATTGGATAATGCACATAAAAATTTAAAAGAAATATACTTTTTAGGATTGAAACAGGCTAAAATTACTGCCATCATCCAACCGATATCAGGTGTGATTATGCTACTCACGATTGCCATTATATTAGGTTTTGGTGCAATCAGAATTTCGACAGGGGCAATAACAGCCGGTACGTTAATTGCCATGATATTTTATGTAATCCAACTGTCATCCCCATTAATTAATTTATCAACTTTAGTTACAGACTATAAAAAGGCAGTTGGTGCCAGTAGTCGTATCTATGAAATTATGGAAGAACCAACGGAAATTTTAAATGTCACTCAAGCATCAGAAATTAATGATGGCAGCTTAATATTTGAAAACGTTGATTTTAAGTATGGTACGAAACCCATACTTTCGGATGTTAATTTTGAAATACCTCCAAGTAAAGTCACAGCATTTGTAGGTCCCTCAGGATCAGGTAAGAGTACAATCTTTAATATTATAGAGCGTATGTACGATATTGAAGATGGCGATATTACATATGGTGGTAATTCAATTTACGATATTGCATTAGGTCAATGGCGTGAAAAAATAGGCTATGTCATGCAATCCAATTCAATGATGAACGGTACTATTAAGGATAATATTTTATATGGTATTAATCGGGAAGTCACTGATGAAGAATTGATTCATTACGCGAAGTTAGCAAATTGTCATGAATTTATTGAAAAGTTTGAAGATGGTTACGATACGGTCGTCGGTGAACGTGGATTGAAACTATCAGGTGGCCAACGTCAACGTATCGATATTGCCCGTAGTTTTGTTAAAAATCCAGATATCTTATTACTTGATGAAGCTACTGCTAATTTAGATAGTGAGAGCGAACGGAAAATACAAGACGCATTAGAGGAATTAATGGAAAATCGTACGACGGTTGTTATCGCACATAGACTTTCTACTATTAAAAAAGCGGAGCAAATTATCTTTATTGATGCTGGGAAAGTAACAGGTAGAGGTACACATCAAGAACTAATTACTAATCATGAAAAATATCAACAATTTGTAAACACACAGAACTTAACAAAATAAAAAGAACAGAAACGGCTTCATTTGTTTATCAAATGAAGCCGTTTTCATAATTAAATACGAATATTTTAGGAAGTCAATGACTGATTTTTCGAAATAAAACGAACTATAAAATAGTTATTTTATATAAAGTACATGCGTGCTATAATTATTAAGTAGATTCAAAGTAATGTCTTATGAAAGTATAACTCATTTATTATGATGATTGAACAAACTAAAAATTAGAAGAAAAAAGGATAAATGGAAAGTTGAAACTTAATAATTAATGCATGCGTTATTAAGGATGGAGACAATTTGTTTATTTATATTTTCAAAATACATAGCAACAGGTGTACTTTCAAACATACATTGATAACAATGATTTAAATTAGAAATGGTGGGTGTAGTGATGTTCTTAGTGATAAACATAATAGGATTGTTTGTATTTTTAGGGATTGCAGTCTTATTTTCTAGAAACAAAAAGCATATTCAATGGAAATCTATTGCTATTTTAGTATTAATAAATTTATTCTTAGCATGGTTTTTAATGTACTTTCCTTGGGGGAAAACAGCAGTACAATCGTTAGCGAATGGTATTTCTTGGGTGATTGATTCTGCACATGCTGGGACAGGCTTTGCATTTGCAAGTTGGGTGAAACCAGGTGCAATGGACATGGCAGTAAGTGCTTTATTCCCAATTTTATTAGTTGTACCATTATTCGATATTTTAATGTACTTTAATATATTACCAAAAGTCATTGGTGGTATAGGTTGGGTATTAGCGAAAGTTACAAGACAACCTAAGTTCGAGTCATTCTTCAGTATCGAAATGATGTTCTTAGGTAATACAGAAGCTTTAGCTGTTTCAAATGAACAATTGAAGCGTATGAAAGAAACACGTGTGTTAACTGTTGCAATGATGGCAATGAGTTCGATATCTGGCGCCATTGTTGGTGCATATGTCTCTATGGTTCCAGGTGATTTGGTACTAACTGCTATTCCATTAAATATTATTAATGCAATTATTGTTTCATCAATATTAAATCCAGTCACTCTTGAAGAAAAAGAAGATATTATTTACAGTATTCAAAATGATGAAGTGGAACGCCAACCGTTCTTCTCATTCTTAGGTGACTCTGTACTTAATGCTGGTAAATTGATTCTAATAATTGTGGCGTTTGTTATTAGTTTTGTAGCTTTATCAGACTTAATTGATCGATTAATTAACTTAATAACTGGCATCGTGGGAAGTTGGGCAGGTATTAAAGGTAGTTTCGGTCTAGATCAAATACTCGGTGCGTTCATGTATCCATTCGCACTACTATTAGGTTTACCATGGGGCGAAGCATGGATTGTAGCACAACAAATGGCTAAAAAAATTGTTACAAATGAGTTCGTTGTGATGGGGCAAATTAAAGACGTCGTTGATTCCTATTCACCACATAGACGTGCAGTAATCACAACATTTTTAATCTCATTTGCTAACTTCTCAACAATCGGTATGATTGTAGGTACTTTGAAAGGAATCGTGGATAAGAAAACATCCGATTTTGTCTCACAATATGTGCCAATGTTATTACTTGCTGGTATTTTAGTATCATTAATGACTGCAGGTTTCGTTGGATTATTTGCTTGGTAAGTTGAATGAGATTTCATTTTAAAATGCATAATTAATCCATATTGATGTGAAGCATGCGAAGTATACTTATATACAGGATTTAAAATGCTTATATGTTTTTTATCTCGAACCCATTTTGGAGTGTATAGGAACTTAATTTTTTCTAAATTAGGTTTCTGTACACTCTTTTTTTATTGTTTAAAAGCGTGGCATCGTTTTGTTGAAGAAGTCCTATCACATAAGTACTGTATTGATAAGGCTAGGTATCAAAAAACACAATAAAAAACCAAGTAATTGAAGTGAGGAGACACATTCATCATTACTTGGTTTTTACGGGAAATGAATTAATTGTACATAATTAGTAAGGACTAGGTACTAAAAATATACTCGAGCAAAAATTGTTTTGTTTGTTACTATAAACAACACAAAGGAGATGGCTTCTTATTGGCTATCAATAAGAAGATAGATTTTATTATAGCAAACAGAGATGTATAAGTAAACAGAAATTTCAGAATTTTTAAACTTTAAAAAGTTGAGATATAAAGTATCGGCAGTATCATAGCGATTTAGGCCGATGAATTGGGCTTTTGCGACAATATAGATGTTGTGGTATTGACGATTATTTGCTAACATTCAATTGATTGAAGCAAATCGAAGGGGGTCGTGTGGGTGAATAAAACAGTACGTGATTTAATATTAGTCGTTTTTGGATCATTTATATTTTCAGCTGGCGTAAATACATTTATCATATCTGCTGATTTAGGTGAAGGAGGCGTAACTGGTATAGCGATTGTTCTGTACTATGCCTTTCACATTTCTCCAGGTATCACAAACTTTGTCTTTAACGCATTGCTAATTGCGATAGGCTATAAATTTTTAAGCAAGAGAAGTATGTACTTAACGATAGTTGCAACCATACTTATCTCTATATTCTTAGAGTTTACCGAAAGCTGGAAGATTGAAACCGGTAATATTTTAGTGAATGCAGTATTTGGCGGTACATGTGTCGGACTCGGTATCGGGATTATTGTACTTGCCGGTGGCACAACAGCGGGAACAACGATTTTAGCGCGCATTGCCAATAAATATTTAGATGTCAGTACACCGTATGCATTGCTATTCTTTGACTTGATTGTCGTAGCGATTTCATTATCGGTTATTCCAATTTCTAGCGCACTCGTAACAGTGATTTCGCTATACATTGGTACCAAAGTGATGGATTATGTAATAGAAGGTTTGAATACGAAAAAAGCAATGACCATTATTTCAAGCAAGCCAGATGAAATTGCTAAAGTAATAGATGAGCAAGTAGGACGTGGACTTACCATTTTAAATGGACGTGGCTATTTTTCTAAACAAGAAAAAGATATCTTGTATGTTGTAATAACTAAGACACAGGTCACACGTGCAAAACGCTTAATTAGAAAAATAGACAGCGACGCCTTTTTAGTAATACATGATGTACGAGATGTATATGGTAACGGTTTTTTAATCGACGAACATTAAAAATAAATTAATTCACTTTTAGCCTTTAATTTATGAAGTAATTCATAACTAAAGGCTATTTATTTTGCTTAAAAAGCTCCCCTGAAAACGAACATATAAGCAACTGAAAATAAAAAGTATATAGATATAAACAGATTATAAAGTAAAGAAATACTATAAAAACATTTGATAGTCAATAGGTTTAAAAAATGATATAATGACATCTATGATAATGATTATCATTTAAAAAATATGGAAAATTTATAAGTCAATAGATAAAATTTATAAGGGAATAAACAGGCTATGATGCCTACTGCTATAGGAAGAAGGGAAATTATGAATCGCTTAAAAGGAGAACAGGTCACTATAGGTTATGGAGATAATGTCATCGTCAATAATTTAGATGTACACATACCAGATGGAAAAATTACTTCTATTATAGGACCAAACGGTTGTGGGAAATCAACATTACTTAAAGCGTTATCACGGTTATTACCGGTTAAAAATGGAGAAATTAAGTTAGATGGTGAAAACATACATTCACATTCTACGAAAGAAATTGCAAAGAAAATAGCGATTTTACCTCAATCACCAGAAGTTGCTGATGGATTGACAGTCGGTGAGCTTGTATCATATGGTCGCTTTCCGCATCAAAAAGGCTTTGGTCGTCTGTCTGCAGAAGACAAAAAGGAAATTGATTGGGCAATGCGCGTAACTGGTACGTATGATTTTAAATTGCGTTCTATCAATGACTTGAGTGGTGGACAACGTCAGCGTGTATGGATAGCTATGGCTTTAGCTCAACGTACAGATATTATTTTCTTAGACGAACCAACAACATATCTAGATATTTCTCACCAATTAGAAATCTTGGAATTGATTACGCAATTAAATAAAGAACAGGGTTGTACAATTATCATGGTTTTACATGATATAAACCAGGCTGTCCGTTTTTCAGATCATTTAATCACTATGAAAAATGGCGATATTATTGCGACTGGTGAGACTGAAGAAGTATTAACGAAAGATATTTTAGAAAAAGTGTTTAATATTGATGTAGAGATTAGTACAGACCCAAGAACTGGAAAACCTATGCTAGTAACATACGATTTATGCAGAAAAAGTTATTCTGAGGTTTAGGGGTAATTTATGACTACAAAGAGAAAAGGGAAGTTGAATTTTACAACGACATTTATTATAGCAGTGCTACTATTGATTGTTGCCTTGATTACTTCAATCTTATTTGGTGATGCTAAAATTCATTTATCGACTATTTTTGAAGCAATATTTAACTATGACCCTAAAAATCAACAACATAATATCATAAGTGAAATACGCATACCACGAGATATAGGTGCAATCTTAGTTGGTGTTGCATTGGGTACTTCAGGTGCAGTCATTCAAGGTGTTACTAAAAATGGTTTGGCTGACCCGAGTTTAATTGGTCTGAATTCGGGTGCTTCATTCATGCTTGCGCTCACTTTTGCATTCTATCCGACAGCACCATTTATCGTTATGATGTTTGCTGGATTCATAGGTGCATTAATGGGTGGCTTTATTGTGCTCATGATTGGTAGGTCAAGAAGTGATGGGTTTAATCCTATGCGTATTATATTAGCAGGTGCAGCCGTCAGTGCGCTATTGACTGCATTAAGTCAAGGTGTCGCATTGTTATTTAGATTAAATCAAAGTTTAACGTTTTGGAGTGCCGGTGGTGTTTCAGGTACGACTTGGAATCAATTAATGTGGGCAGCGCCATTTATTTTAATTGCACTTGTCATTATCATTTCAATGAGTAAGCAATTAACAATATTAAATTTAGGCGAAACCCTTGCTAAAGGCCTTGGTCAAAATGTAGCATTCACGCGCGCAATTACGTTGATTTTATCTATGATTATGGCAGGTATAGCCGTAGCGATGGTTGGTCAAATAGCATTTGTCGGTTTAATGGTACCGCATATAGTGAGATATTTAGTAGGAACAGATTATGCTCGTGTTATTCCACTTACGGCAGTTGTTGGTGGCTTGTTACTACTTGTTGCGGATACAGTTGCACGTATGCTAGGAGAAGCTCCAGTTGGTGCAATTATTTCCTTTATTGGTGTACCTTACTTCTTATACTTAGTTAAAAGAGGGGGACGCTTCTCATGATAGATCCAAGATTAAAACATAAACAATGGATCACAATGGTGATTCTAACTATCTTAGTATTGTTGGCATGTGCTTGGAGTATGACTTCAGGTGAGTATAAGATGTCAGTTGGCACGTTTTTCAAGACGCTAATTGGTCAAGGAGCCTATACAGATACCTTAATACTCATGGAGTTTAGATTACCACGAATGATTATTACAATTTTAGCAGGCGCAGCATTAGCTATGAGTGGGGCTATTATACAAAGTGTGACTAAGAACCCATTAGCGGAACCGGGTATTCTTGGAATCAACGCAGGTAGTGGCTTTGTTATTGCGTTATTTATAGTTGTAGGTCAGGTTGATGCAGCCAATTTTGTTTACGTCCTCCCTATTATAAGTATGATCGGTGGCGTACTGACTGCGCTCATTATATTTTCATTCAGTTATAACAAAGGTGAAGGTATTACGCCTGCAAGTATGGTGCTAGTTGGTGTTGGTATGGCCTCAGCACTAAGCGGTGGTTCATTAACATTAATGTCTACATTCGATGAAGATCAATCAGAGTTTATTGCTTCATGGCTTGCTGGTAATATTTGGGGAGATGAGTGGGCATTTGTTATTGCCTTCTTACCATGGATTATTGTACTTATACCATTTTTACTATTTAAAGCGAATGTCTTAAACTTATTGAATACACATCAGCATATTGCACAAGGTGTCGGTGTGAAAATCGGTAGAGAACGTATTATCCTTCTACTTGTCGCAGTCTTACTTTCATCTGCCGCAGTATCGGTTGCAGGTGCAATAGGTTTTATAGGATTATTAGGGCCTCATATTGCTAAATCAATTGTCGGACCAAGACACCAGTTGTTCTTACCAATTTCTATATTAATTGGTGCTTTCTTACTTGTCTTGGCAGATACTTTAGGACAAGTTATCTTACAGCCATCTGGTATTCCAGCAGGAATTGTTGTTGCAATTATCGGAGCACCTTATTTCTTATACTTAATGTACAAAACAAAATCAGTTTAATAGATGAAATATTGAGACGAATACTTGTTGAAGTTGATACAAGTATTCGTTTTTTATGCTCAATTTTAAAAGGTAACCATAATGCTGGAAAAATTAGAGAAATCAACGCTTATATATTAGCGTTTACATTTGTGAGTGGGGTATACTATGAATGAATAGATAAATGAGGAGGTCATCGTTATGAAAAAATTGATTAAAGAAAAAACACATTTTTTAAATGATATGTTAGATGGACTTTCAATCACAAATAAAGAAATTGAGATTATTTCAGATACCGTCGTTGTTAGAAAACATAAAAAAGAAAAAGGTGTAGCGATTGTTTCTGGAGGTGGTAGTGGCCATGAACCAGCACATGCGGGTTACGTAGCACAAGGCATGTTGGATGCTGCAGTTTGTGGCGAAGTCTTCACATCACCAACACCTGATAAAATATTAAGTGCGATTAAAGCTGTAGACAATGGTGATGGCGTATTATTAGTAGTGAAAAACTATGCTGGTGACGTTATGAATTTTGAAATGGCACAAGAAATGGCTGAAATGGAAGACATTCACGTAGAAACAGTGGTTGTGAAAGATGATATTGCAGTAAGCGACGAAGAAAAACGTAGAGGTGTTGCGGGTACAGTACTCGTTCATAAATATGCGGGGCACTTAGCAGAGAATGGCGTGGTATTATCAGATATCAAAGAAAAGATAGAGCACTTTTTATCAAATATCAAAACGATTGGTATGGCCATTACAGCGCCCATGGTACCAACAACAGGTCAATTTGGTTTTGACATAGCAGAGGATGAAATGGAAATAGGCATCGGTATACATGGTGAGAAAGGTCTATCAAGGGAAAAAATAGAAACCGTAGATAACATTGTAGAACGTTTATTAAATGAATTGTTCAAAGAAGTACAATCAGATGATTTGATTGTAATGGTCAATGGCATGGGTGCCACGCCGCTTTCAGAGCTTAATATAGTGGCAAAATACGTTGCTGAATATATGGACAAAAACGATAAAACGGTTGCTCAATGGTTAGTAGGCGATTATATGACAGCTTTAGATATGCAAGGATTTTCGTTAACGCTTGTACCGAATTCAGAAGCAACCCTAACTGCGATCAATACGCCAACCTCAAGTCATTATTTTAATTAAAATATCTTAAAACACAAACTGAAGGAGTGGAAGCATGAATATCTCTGAACTCAAAGCACGGTTATTAGAATTAGTAGAAGTATTTGAAGAAAAAGAAACACTACTTACGGATTTAGATAGAGCTATTGGTGATGGGGATCATGGTGTTAACATGGTAAGAGGCTTTAAAGCTTTACCTGATAATATTGATGACAGCTCTATGCAAAGTTTATTAAAGTCTACTGGAATGACTTTAATGTCTCATATCGGTGGTGCTTCAGGTCCTTTGTATGGCTTCAGCTTTGTAAAAATGTCTCAAGTGGTCAATGAAGAAATTGATCAAGACAATTTAAAAGCACTATTAAATTCATTTTCAGAAGCGATTGCGCAAAGAGGCAAAGTAGAATTAAATGAAAAAACTATGTTTGACGTTATCGAACGTGCTAATCAAGCCATACAACAAGGTGAAAACTTGACGCTTGATGTATTGCAATCATATGCTGATATGACAAAAGATATTGAAGCTACAAAAGGACGTGCTTCCTATTTCAAGGAAGATTCGAAAGGACACGTTGACCCAGGCGCACAGAGTAGTGTTTACATTTTAAATGCATTGATTGGAGATGAATCATAATGACTCAAATCGTAATCATTAGTCATAGTAAAGCAATTGCGGCTGGTACAAAAGATTTATTAAAACAAATGGCACCGGGTGTGACAGTAATTGATCAAGGTGGTGTAGGCGATGATATCGGCACGTCATATGACCATATACAAGCGTTAATTAATCAAGTAGATGATGATACGTTATGTTTTTATGATATCGGGTCTGCAGAAATGAACTTAGATTTAGCAATTGAGATGTATGAAGGGCAACACCGAGTAGAGAAAGTTGATGCACCTATTGTTGAAGGGAGTTTTACTGCAGCAGTTAAATTATCAGTTGGTGGATCTATTGATGAGACCATAGAAGCGTTAAATAAAACATTTGGCTAATGCGCATAGCTATTGTTAAAAACTATAAAAAGTAAGTTAAATATGAAGGTAGCAACTAATTTGACAAAAAACTTCTTTTTTAAATGAATATAGAGATAGATTATGGTAGAATAAAAGCTAACTGTTATAGAAATCTGGATACCTAGGAGGACATTGCCATGAAAGATTTAATACAAAAGCATGTCTTAAACGGCGAATTTGAGTCAGTCAAACGTTTAATGTCCCAGTCAGATTTTATGGAATTTGAAGAAGCTTATATTTCAAGTGCTCATGATGTGGAAAATATTATGTTTTATACATGTATTTTAGATATGATGAAAGAAGAAGAAACGGCAGAAATGCACGATTTAGCGTTTCTCTTATTAGTCTATCCATTAAGTGAACTCCATGGGGCTTTGGATTCTGCATTTTATCATGCAGAAGCATCCATAAAAATCACTGAGGGCAAAGAAGTAAAAAGCTTGTTACAAATGTTATTATTACATGCAGTTCCAGAACCAGTCATTTCTGATAAAAAAGCATTCGACGTATCACGCCAAATACTTAAATTAGATCCTACGAATAGTGTTGCGCGTAATGTGCTTAAAGAAACTGCTAAACGTATGGATAATGTGGTTGTTGAATTTAACGAGTTAAATCGTTTTAAAAATGCCCATTAATGCGTTAGTTAATTTAGGTGAAGCATTAAAAATATTAGATTTTGACAAATAATCCAATCTATTTTAAATAGAACCAAGTAAACTACATTTATCTGTAATGTGTTTCACTTGGTTCTTTGTGTTTGTAATCTCATATCTAGATATTATATCCTCACGAAAAATTTTAAAGGGATATTAAATGTATTCTTGGAAAGTAGTCATGTATAAAGTTGCAAAAAATGCTCGAATCAAGCGGTTTTAACGGTTGTTATTTTATGTAAATAGTATATTTAATACACTGATTGAATTTTTAATAATATTAAGTTGAATGTATATTTGTGTTAAAATAATGTATAGTGTGAAATTTTATGGTGTGCTGTTGCAAAATTTATTCAGTAAGTTATAATAACTCAATGTGTTAACTATGAGGAGGTTAAATTTACATGGGGTTGAATAAAGAAGCGGTAAAAATTGGATTCGCTTATGTTGGTATCGTTGTAGGTGCCGGCTTTTCAACAGGACAGGAAGTAATGCAATTCTTCTCACCATATGGCTTATGGTCATACATCGGTGTTATACTTTCGGGTCTGATTTTAGGATTTATAGGTAGACAAGTTGCGAAAATCGGAACTGCTTTTGATGCACAAAATCATGAGTCTACTTTAGATTACTTATTTGGAAATAAGTTCAGTAAAATTGTCGATTACTTATTAATATTTTTCTTATTTGGTATTTCAGTCACAATGCTTGCTGGCGCAGGATCAACGTTTGAAGAAAGTTTTGGCGTACCAACATGGTTGGGTGCATTGATAATGGTTATTGTAATTTATATCACTTTATTAATGGACTTTAACAAAATTGTACGTGCTTTAGGCGTAGTCACACCATTCTTAATAATTTTAGTTGTTATTATTGCTGCGTATTACTTATTTAATGGAAGTATTTCGTTTGGTGAAGTCAATGACGCAGTCCCAGATGCAAGTCTCGTAAAAGGTATCTTATATGGTATCAACTATGGTGGTTTAGCATTTGCAGTTGGGTTTAGTACGATTGTTGCAATTGGTGGCGATGCTTCGAGACGTAGAGTTTCAGGCGCAGGTGCATTATTTGGTGGTATCGTTTATACGATATTATTAGCACTTATCAACTTTGCATTACAATCAGAATTTACAAAAATCGAAGATGCATCTATTCCAATGTTAACGTTAGCTAATGATATCCATCCTTGGATTGGTTTAGTGTTATCTATCATTATGTTAGCGGTAATGTATAACACAATTCTTGGTTTAATGTACTCATTTGCGGCAAGATTTACAGAACCATATAGTAAAAAATATCACATATTTATCGTGGTTATGGTAATTGTTGCATTCGCATTAAGCTTTGTAGGTTTCGCTGGTCTTATCAACTTCTTATATCCAATTATGGGTGTTGTAGGTTTAGTTGTTGTAATAGGCGTACTTGTGAAATACTATAGTAGAAAACGTCAGAACAAGAAATTTATTGCTTAAATAAAAAGATATATTAAATAATTATCATTAGGGAAGGGACTTTATTTCTACTTCCCATTGAGTAAAAGTCTGAGGCATCTTACTTATTGATGTCTCAGACTTTTTCATTCATCTATATTTGTTAGCCAATTCACACTACTGTATGAATTATGGTACAATGCTTCCGAAAGGAAAGGTCATGCATGAAGAAAAATTACAAGTGGACGATAATTACTGTGATTGTATTTATTGTGGTAGCGTTAGTTACTGCGTTGTTGTTAAAACAGCAGTATGATCGACAGCATTCTAGAGAAATAAAAGAAAAAGTACAAATTAATAATAGAAATGTCAATGCATTTACCAATATAACTTATAGTACAGGCGTACCAAACAGTAGATTAGATATTTTAACGCCTACTGATTTAGATAAAGATAATAAATTGCCGGTCGTATTTTGGATGCATGGTGGTGGTTTTATAGCAGGGGATAAACAATATAAGAATCCATTACTATCAAAAATTGCTGAACAGGGATATATTGTAGTAAATATTAACTATGCACTTGCACCTGACTATAAATATCCAACGCAACTTCATCAAATTGACCAAGCGGTACAATTTATTAAAAAAAATAAACATGAGTTACCTATGGATTTTGATCAAGTGATTTTTGGTGGTGATTCAGCAGGTGCTCAGCTATCAAGTCAATATACTGCGATGCAAACGAATAAATCTCTAAGAGATAATATGGGATTTGAACAGCAATTTGAACCAGATAAAATAAAAGCAGCAATCTTCTTTGGAGGCTTTTACGATATGAAAACTGTTAAAGCCACTGAATTTCCAAGGATACAACTGTTTATGGAAAGTTATACTGGTAAGAGAGACTGGGAGACACAGTTTAAATATATTAGTGAAATGTCCACGATTAATCAAGTTACAAAAGACTATCCGCCTACATTTTTATCAGTAGGTGATGCAGATCCGTTTTATAGTCAAAACATTGAGTTTTATAAAAAATTAAAATCTAAAGGCATACCTACAGATAAACTATTTTATGATGGAACGCACAATTTAAGACATCAATATCAATTCCATTTAGAGTTACCAGAATCGAAACAAAATATGAAAAAAGTGCAAAGTTTCTTAAGTAGAAATACAAGTTCTTCAGGTGTAGAAACTGAAGTGGATGAAGAAACATCGAATCCTAATGGTATCGAATTAAATCCATATTAATAAATTAATGCATCATATACATTGGTATGTATGTTGAAGATTTAAGTGTAAATCTAAAGAGCTTGCCAATGACTATGCTCAAAAAAGCTAATCCGTTTATCGGATTAGCTTTTTATTTTAATAACTTACAATATTTACGATTTATCATACGATTCGAGTAGCTCATTTATTGTGTATGCACTTTGCCACATATATCAATACGTTATAAATTACTATATAACATGAGTTAGAGTACAACAGACAAGACAATTAGTAATTAGATAATACGTTCTACTTAACTAAAAAAGATGACCAAGTTCCATTCTTTCAGGTTAATCTAACAGAGAATGATAAAAAACTGACACCTATGCGCATTACTGCTGCTACAATGTGAAATTGAGACAATAATAGTGAAGTTAGTTTACTGTTTGACATGTTTTTCATTTACAATAAACTTATATATAAGCGACGTTTAGATAAATAGTTGAGAGGTAAATTAAAGTAGTAACTTCGACATGACATATTTGTTAAAGTATTTACCATCTATATACAATTTGTCACGCAATTCACCATCAATTTGGTATCCTGCAGTTTTAAATAAATCTACTGCTGTTTCATTTTCAGGAACGACCGAAGCTTCAATACGACGGATATGATGATTTAAACACCATGCTTCAACAGAGTTAATTAATGATTGACCGAGCCCTTTCTCTCGATAATGTCTGATAACGCCCATAGAAAATATAGCTTCGTGGCGCGTGCGTTCAAAATTACCTGTCGTAACAATAGCAAAGCCAACGAGTTCATCGTTATTCTCTGCTACGTAAATGGCGTTAGAAGGTGATGTGATGTAATGTTCCAAGTTTGCAATGGCGTCATTGTTAGACGGTGCATATTCCCCAGGATTATATATTAAGTAATCAGATTCATCATAAATTGTCGTTAATAACTTTACAAATGGATCTATATCATTGATACCAATTTCACGTATTTGATGAACCATGTATGAACACTCCTTATATCTATTTTGCTAATACTCAGTTATAGTATAACTTAACATCATTAGCATGATATTACTAGGTATTATTTAAATAGAGTCAAACTAATAAAAAGGAAGTATGCTTATGAAGCCCAATATTTTACTCGCTGGTGTCACAGGTTATATAGGGAAAACCTTGATTCATTCTATAAAAGATGAAGGCAATCTATATACATTATCCAAATATCCTAAAGAGAAAGATTTCCAAGAAGTGATATGGTTGAAAAAAGATATTTATAATTATGATGATGTATTAAATGCGATGGAAGACATGGATATTGCCATTTATTATTTGGATCCAACCAAACATTCAGCTAAATTAACACAAGCAACAGCAAGAGATTTAAACTTAATTGCTTCTGACAATTTTGGAAGGGCGGCTGCTGAGAACGGTATAGGTAAAATTATTTATATTAGCGGTAGTCGATTTGATCATGAAACCATTCAACGTTTGTCAGCATACGGTGTACCAGTAGAACAAACGGAAGCGATCGTTTCACGCCCACATGTGGCAGTTGAATTACAAGTCTCTAAATATGATGATGTACGCAGTGCGTTGAGTATTCAATTACCGATGAATTGGACATTAGACCAAATGGTTGAATATTATTTTAATTGGTTAAATGAAACAAAAGGAACGATGCTGCATGCGTACAAAGACAAGGATAATTATGTAATCTACATAAAAGATAAGCAGAAACCTGTGTTAGTACTTCATAAAATGCAAGTCGAATCTGATATGATTGTGCTACATTTAGTAAGTGGTTCTATTGTTAAGGCCAATGTAATAAAGCAAGGTAAGCTGGAGTTCCGTATGCTGAAAGGGACACAAACTGTCTTAGTGCATCTATATGACTATATACCTAAATTAGTTTGGCCTGTGTATTACTTATTTCAATCGCCGTTCCAAGGTTTAATGCTGCGTGGCTTTGAAATCGATTGTCGAATTAAGCATTTTAATGGACGAATCCAGTCAGGTGAAGATATAAAATATACAAAATAAAAAGGTGATTTTATGGATATACTATTAGTAGAAGATGATATGACATTATTTAAAGAATTAAGTGAAGAGTTGGAACAATGGGATTTCAATGTAAATGGTATAGATGATTTTAATGATGTGATGACTAAATTTGAATCTGTTAATCCCGCAATCGTCATTATGGATGTTAAATTACCCAAATATGATGGATTTTATTGGACAAGAAAAATTAGGGAAGTCTCTAATACACCCATTTTATTTTTATCATCTAGGGATAATCCAATGGATCAAGTGATGAGTATGGAACTTGGCGCGGATGATTATGTTCAAAAACCATTTAATACCAATGTATTAATAGCGAAACTCCAAGCCATATACAGACGTGTCTATCAATTTAGCTTAGATGAAAAGCGTGTGCTATCATGGCAAGATGCGATATTAGACTTATCAAAAGATAGTATAAATAAAGAGGATCATCAAATATATTTATCTAAAACGGAAATGATTATATTAGAAATGCTTGTGAAAAAACAAAATCAAATTGTTACGAGAGATACACTCATCACTGCGTTGTGGGATGATGAAGCTTTTGTTAGTGACAATACATTAACCGTTAATGTGAATAGATTAAGAAAGAAATTAGCAGATATAGATATGAATGATGCCATTGAAACGAAAATTGGCAAAGGATATATGGCGCATGGCTAATTTAAAATGGTTTTTTATCTTTTTACGCTCGCGCATATATTGGATACTATGGCTATTATTTCTGCATTTCATTTTCTTAGGTATTGCTTATTTAGATTATGATATTAGTGTATATAGCATTTTATATATTATTATTTTAAATATAGGCCTATCGGTGTTGTTCTTAATATTTACTTATTTAAAAGAAGTGAAATTTTATAAGCATCTTGACGAAAATATAGAACCAGAAGCTTTGAAGCATAAATCATTAGCAGACACACCGTTTCAACAAGAAATGGTGAATTACTTATATGGACAAATTACGAATCAAAAAGCATTAGTTACACATCAAAAGCAACAAATTCAATCTACGGAAGCGGCGTTGACTGATTTTGTACATGATATTAAGACACCTGTAACAGCAATGAAACTGTTAATAGAAAAAGAACAAGATTTATCTAGGAAGCACGCCTTACTTTATGAATGGTCGCGTATCAATGATATGTTAGATAGACAGTTATTTTTAACACGACTTGAATATCAGAATAAAGATATGTATTTCGAACATGTGCCATTGAAACGCCTTGTAATAGAAGAAATACAGATTACAAGATACATCAGTCAGTCTAAAGGCATTGGTTATGACTTAGATTTTGAGGATACATTGAATGTATATACAGATACAAAGTGGTGTCGCATGATGATTAGACAAGTGTTATCTAACGCTGTTAAATATAGTGAAGAAAGTATGATACATATACGTGCATTAAAAGAAAGTAGACACGTTGTACTCGAAATTAAAGATGAAGGCAAAGGTATCAGTGAAAAGGATTTACCTAGAATTTTTGATAAAGGATTTACGTCTACTTCAAATAGAAATAATACGATATCATCAGGTTTAGGTTTATATTTGGTTAATCACGTTAAAGAAAAACTGAGCATATGCGTGCGTATTCATTCAGAACTAGATAAAGGAACAGTAGTTAAATTTATTTTCCCGAATCAAAATGAAATTGTAGCAAAATTATCACAAAATATATAAGCGTTACTTATGAGATTAGATTGACATCAAATTTTAAAAAAAAGAATTTCATCTTATACTGTAGCAATATCAGATTGCGTTGCTTATATATAATCTAGAGGCATTGTCGGCAAATGACTATATTTGTCGACAATTTTTTATTGAAAGCATCATTGTGTACAAATGAAGTGTTAACAGAAACTATGAAATCATTTGTGTATTTATAAAAGTAATTGTTGAATCCGAAAAGTAAATGTGCAATTATATCTAATGTGAGTTTTATTTAAAAATCTCATTAGATACAATGCGATATTATAAAGCATAAGTACAAATCATCATTTTTGATAGAGATGTATTCTGTATTCATAATGTATGAAAATCATTTTATTAAATTAATGAAAATGAAATGTTAAGAATTTGTAAATTTAATTGTAGTATTGTAAATTTTGTGCTATTTTCAAATAAGGATAAATTAACATTTGTGAGATTTTTTAAACTAATATAAGCAAATGCTCATTTACATATAATTAACAAATGCTGTTATACTGGCAAAAAATGAGCAAATTGTAAATCTTGCCAATCTTAATTTGTCTTAAAGGATTTTAAATTTTTTTAAATTTATTGAAGGTGATTGAGGACAATCGCTGTAAATGGAGGATTTTTTGAATGTTTAACAAGAAAAAAGATAAGTTCATGGTGAAACTTGAAGAAATGGTTTTCAACTTAGACAGAGCAGCAATTGAATTTGGGAAAATGGAGTTTAATACGCATTTAGACCTTAAAGTATACTCAGACAATATTAAAACGTATGAATCACACGGCGATGAATTAATGCATCAAGTGATTTCAGACTTAAACCAAACTTTTATTACACCAATTGAACGTGAGGATATCCTCTCTTTATGTAACGCTATTGATGATGTTTTAGATGCAATTGAAGAAACATCAGGTATGTTCGAAATGTATTCTATTGAATATACAGATGAATACATGGCTGAATTTGTAGATAATATCCAAAAAGCAATCGCAGAAATGAAATTAGCTGTTGGTTTGCTTGTAGAGAAAAAATTATCGCATATGCGTATCCATTCTATTAACATAAAAGAATTTGAAACAAATTGTGACGGTATTTTACGTCAATCAATTAAACACATATTTAATAGTGAAACAGATCCAATCACCCTTATTAAAATAAAAGAAATATATGAAAGCATGGAAGAGATTGCAGATAAATGTCAAGCCGTAGCAAATAATTTTGAAACAATAATCATGAAAAATAGCTAAGGAGTCCTAACTTATGGAATATATTTTGATCATCACAGTAGCTATCGTTATTTTTTCACTTATATTTGACTTTATCAATGGTTTCCATGATACAGCCAATGCTGTTGCTACTGCTGTTTCTACTCGTGCCTTAACGCCTAGAACTGCGATACTTTTAGCATCAGTGATGAATTTTATTGGTGCTTTAACTTTCACTGGGGTTGCAGGGACAATTACGAAAGATATTGTAGACCCATTTAAATTAGAAAATGGTCTTATTGTCGTATTAGCAGCCATTATCGCAGCTATTTTATGGAATTTAATCACATGGTATTATGGTATACCAAGTTCGTCATCACACGCATTAATTGGTTCTATTGCTGGCGCAGCAATTGCTTCGCAAGGTTCATTTGCAGTATTACATTATGAAGGATTCACGAAAATCATCGTTGTTTTACTTGTATCACCGATTATTGCATTTTGTGTTGGTTTTATCATGTATTCAATCGTAAAAGTTGTATTTAAAAATGCAAATCTTACAAAGTCTAATCGTAACTTTAGATTTTTCCAAATTTTCACAGCATCACTACAATCATTTTCTCATGGTACAAATGATGCGCAAAAATCAATGGGGATTATTACATTGGCTTTAATAGTTGCTAATATTCAAACAGGTACAAGCGTTGAACCGCAATTATGGGTTAAAGTTGCCTGTGCTACTGCAATGGGACTAGGTACAGCTGTTGGTGGTTGGAAAATTATCAAAACAGTTGGTGGTAATATTATGAAAATACGTCCAGCTAATGGTGCAGCTGCAGATTTATCATCTGCATTAACAATATTTGTTGCATCATCATTACATTTCCCATTATCCACAACACATGTTGTATCTTCATCTATTCTAGGTGTTGGTTCATCTAACCGTATTAAAGGTGTGAAATGGAATACAGCACAACGTATGATTATCACATGGGTAATTACATTACCAATTTCTGCACTTGTTGCAGCAATTATTTACTACATTATAAATATTTTCTTATAGATAGTAATTTTCTTACACTATAGGCACTTGTTGATTGGTATTTACATACATTAGATAGATATCAATTGATTTACTAAAAGAACGAGCGAAAACCAATTGTTTAACAATTGTGTTTATCTGCTCGTTCTTTTTATTTATACAGCGATAGGGCGCATAGGTGGGAATATTAATAATAAATAAGAGGAGAAAAAAACGGGAGTGGGACAGAAATCAAATTTTCTAATAGAGATTTCGTATTCCTACCTCGGCAAGGATGACTAGGATTGAAAAAAGCTTGATATAAGCGAATTTTTAATTCAGTCATCTACTGCCTAAATGAAAAAGAGCCTGTGACATCTATTTATGTCCCAGACTCGCTTGAATATATATTTAGTGAATGTAGTTATAGCTTGAAGCTTGTGAAGCTGGGATTGTACGGTAATCAACTGTACCTGGTGGTGTATTATAGTTCATTTCTGAAATTAAAATACTACCATCTGGGTTAACACGTTCAACATAAGCTACGTGACCTACAGGTCCTTCGTAATTTTGCATAATTGAACCTGCTGTAGGTGCATTATTAACTGTATAACCATCTGCTGATGCATTATTAGCCCAGTGATCAGCGTTCCACCAGTAAGTACTGATTGGTTGACCAGTTTCCGCTCTACGGTTAAATACATGCCAAGTACATTGTCCCCAGTCATATAGGTTAGCATCACTTGCTGTAGAACCACCTGTATTTGAACTTGGTGTTTCTGTAGCAGTTCCACCTGAACCACCTGTTCCTGTAGTACCTGGAATTGTTAGTGTTTGATTAGGATGTATTAAATATCCATTTAAATTATTAGCTGCGATGATTTCATCAACTGACACACCATATTGATTTGCAATAATGTTTAGTGATTCACCAGATTGAACTGTATGTGATGAACCATTTGAAGTGTTATTTGATGTAGATCCACTTTCTTGTGAGCTACTTCCACCAATTTCAATAACTTGTCCCGGGAATACCATGTTGTTATTGATGTCATTGCTTTGTTTGATTTCGTCTACTGAAACACCATATTGTTGTGAAATTGACCAAAGTGACTCACCAGATTTTACTGTATGTTGTGTTGACGCATCGGCTTCATGATTGGCGATAACGGCTGCCGCGCCTGAAGCTACTGTAACTGCAAATGCTAACTTTTTCAAAAGAACTCCTCCTTCAATTCCTATATATCTAACCGTAAATATGTATTAAATATATTCGTTAGTGTTTTTAATCTGAATTCACGTTCCATACTAACAAAAATCATTTGCTTTGTGTACGTTGTTATCAAGATGTAATATTATTAAAATTTCGTAATGCCATGTTTATATGAAATAAATACTTTTACTGCGCCATTTACAAGTCTTTCTGTTATTTCAAGTAAGATGATATTTATTTCAAATGTAACATAAGCGGATATAAAAAAAGTCTATAAATAATAAATTTTAAAAATATTGTATATTCAATGTTTGTTTATTTGAAAAAACGTGAACATTAAAGTATTACGCATTATTTTTGTGGAAAATTTAAAAAGTACATGCTATTAATATAGACGTTTAATGTTATGATTAAACGCATATATTTTATTTATTTATAGTAGCTTTTGGAATTGAGGAGTGATTGCGTTGGCTGAAACAGCACAACATGTAAATAACCAGCAAAAAAAGACTAAAGAACAATCAAAATCACATGCATACGGAAAAGTTTGGCTCTTTTTTGTATATTATTGGATTATTTTTGGAATAGGTTGTTATTTTGGACAATACCTACCAATGTCATGGAGACAACCACTTTCTTTTGTACTGCTCGGTTTAGTATTAATAACTTTAATTTTTAATAGAGCGCGTAAGTATGGGCTTGTGATTTCTCATATCTATGCCATTATACTTGGGTTGCTATCCTATGCAACGTTTACGGCGTATTTACAGAATTTAGGGCCAGAGGTTTTTTATAAGAATATTATATTAGCCATATCTGCCTTTATTGTATTTGGATTGATTGGATTTTTCGTTATTGGAAATGCAGCGAGCATGGGTAAATACCTTTTTGTAACACTCATTGCATTAATTGTTGCAAGTTTAATAGGTATGTTTATCCAGAATCCAATTTTCCATACAATTATTACAGTTGTAGGATTATTGCTATTTTTACTCTATACGTTATATGACTTTAACCGCATGAAACGGGGTCAGTTCTCACCGAGAGAAATGGGTTTCAACTTGTTTATTAACTTACTTCATATTATAAAATATGTATTAAGACTTGCCAACAGAATGAGAAAATAGTTAAATAAAGTATATATATAATCCAAAAAATATTATTACACCCTTAAAATTACTTTCTACAGTAATTTATAAGGGTGTTTTTTTAAAATCTAGTGTAATTTTAAATTTTGTGAACTATTTAAAAGTTTAATAATACTATAGCTGTATTTTAAAATTTAGTTCGATTAATACAAAAAAATGTTGACAAAATTAATTATTTTATTCAAAATTACCTAAAGACTAAAAGTATGTTAATTGAAATATTTGGGGTATGACGTGATTAAGCTAGAATTAATAGTGAAGTGAGCGTTTAATGCATAGCCTATGACAATATTCGAAAGAGGTTAAATTATGAAAGCGCAATGCTTAAATATTATTTCTAAGCACAAGTATCCTACTAAGCGCGTGACAGACGGTATATTATTATTATTTCCTTTAAAGGATGCCGTTGAAGTACAGCATTTTATAACAAATGTAGAAGTTGAAGAAGATTTTCTTATCGTGAATAATACAGAAATATTTAGAATCAAAAGAAACGAAATGTCGCTATTATTATATATTTCTAGTGATTGGTTTCATGAACGAGGATATTCATTTTTTGAGTATCAATATACATCTAAGTTGATACAATCTTCGAGCAAATTATTTGAAGCTTTATTAAATTTAGCAAAGCATCATTTAGATCAAACACTGACAAATGAACTATATGAAACTTATATGTATAAAATCGTTGATATTATTGCGACAGAAGCTAAGATTGATGTTAATTATTTAAAACAACAAACAGATTATTCATTTTATGGTATTACAGGTGAAATGTTAGATTACGTAAATACACATTTACATAAAAGACTAACATTGAAAGCAATTGCCAATAAAGTGTTTATATCACAATCAAATATATCAAGCCAATTTTATAATACATTAGGCATGCGATTTAAAACTTATGTAGACACGTTAAAATTATCAGTATCAATCGGTCCATTATTAGACGGGGAACTTACGATTTCTGAAATTTCAGATGCTTATGGTTTTAGTAGTTCTGCGAGTTATAGTAAAAAATTTAAACATTATTTTGGATATTCACCTAAAGAATATCGACAACTTACAAAATCAGATAAAGTCTTTAATATTGTAACAAAAGACGATGAGCAAAACTTTGAGGAAACGCAACAAATCATTGCCAAAAAATTACAGAAACTAAATGTCCAAAATAATTATATTTGTTTAGATATCAATGAAATGGCAGAATCTAACAACGATGCAATCGTCATTCAAATCCATTCTTTAGAAGAATTTCGTAATTTATTTGATAACCAAAGTATGCGCTATATCTTTGAAGGCTCACAAAAAGTATTAGTTTATTGCATGATAGATGTTGAATCATTACGAGGTGCTTTTACAACAGATGTGGATTGCGGTTTTATAAAATTTGTGTTGAATATAAATGTTAATATAGCATTTCAAATTCAAACAGATGAAGAAGTGAATATTTATATAGATGAGATCTATAGTCAATACAAATCATATGTACAATCACATCCTGAGTTGTTAGAAGATAGCATGCACTCGGTCAGCTACGTCTTTGATCTTTCAACGATGCCTCTTAAAGAAATATATCGCAATATCATTAAAATACAACGTTATAGAAAAAATGTGAAATTTGGTGTTGATATTACACATTTATTCAATCAGCCAGAAGCGTTTAAAAATATGGAGCCTCAATTGAAGCGCATTGGATTTGATTACTATTTTATTGATAATCATAAATTATCATCATCTTATCTTAATGAAGATCATGAAGAGTTACTTACCAAAGAAGTGTTTAAATTCAGTAATATTAAAAAAATAATGAGTGAAATGCAGTTAGAAGAAAGAAAATATTATCTTTTAAATGTTCATAATAATTTTTTATTAAATGATGATCATATGGAGTTAATAGAAAGTCCGCCATTATTGATGAGTATGTTTAAGAAAGCGCGTGGAAACTTCTTTGGTGTCGGTATAGATTTAGTTAAACAAGAGGATAAGAAACATGCATTGTATTTATATGATAGAAATGGATTCCGTTCTATTCTAGGTAATATATATGAAAGATTAATGGAAAAGAGTAAATCTAGCGTGAAAGAATATGATTATTATACGGTAGCACATCACCCACACAAAATCACAATTTTTGTGGGTGACTGGCGTGTAGTTGAGAGTGAAAATGCTTTAGATCACGAAGAACAAAACATCCAAATTCATATCAACTTTAAGGATATGATGTTGCGACGTGCTTATGTTATTTTTTATGAAACTATAAGCAACGTGTACGGTAATATTAATTACGCGATTCCTGAGCACTTACGTAACCATTATCAATGGTCAAATGAATGTATTAAGAAAATAGATGAATATAATAAACCTGAATTCAGTGTGTTTGAGCATCATTTTGAAGAAGAAACTTTGACATTAAATTTAGATTATAATACAGTGCACATTATTGATATATATAAAAGATCAACACATAATAAAATTTATAAAATGCAATATTGAAAAAGCGTTATGAAACTTAATTTATTATTGTTCGCAATTTTGACAAACCTATAATTACAAATGATAAGGACAAGCAATTACATTTTATGGATAATTATATTGTATTGCTTACTAGCATTTGGAGGTGTAACAACAATGAATGAAGAGAAAAAAGCGCAATTTTTAAATGTTTATAAAAAGTATAAACGTGTGATGCATTACGTTGAAGAAACCTATAAGTTAACAATGAATGATGTAGCTATCTTAGAACTTATACGACATAACTGTAGGAATCAAAATATGCTAATGCAATCATTTTTAAAAATTGCAACAACAGAAGATGAACGTAAAGTCTACTTATTTATGAATGACGACAACGCAGAAAAATATGAGACTCTACTTGATGATATTGAAGCATATGTAAAATAATCATTCATTATTAACACGAAATTTTTATATGAAAATAGAATATAAATATAACGACGAGCCTAAGACATAAATAGATGTCTTGGGCTCGTTTTCAATTAGGGAGTAGATGGCTATATTGAAAATGCAATGTTCTCACTTGTTTAAAGAAAAGATGTTTCTATTTTTATAGAATAGCGTCGTCTTTATGCATAAGCTAAAACATAGATATGACACGTAAAAATGCTTGTGAGACATATGCGTGAGCGTTAGCCCAGGTAAACCCACGCCTGTTTTTTAGTATATAAGGTGAATAAACAAAATGGATGTTATGGGCTTACATCTATATTCTCTGTGGAAATTATTGTATAATATAACATGTTAATCAATGTAGTTATTGAGAAAGTGAGATGGAAATATGGGACGTAAATGGAATAATATTAAGGAAAAAAAGGCCCAAAAGGATAAAAATACAAGTAGAATTTATGCTAAATTTGGTAAAGAAATTTATGTGGCTGCTAAATCTGGAGAACCAGATCCTGAGTCAAACCAAGCATTGCGTCTAACTTTAGAACGCGCGAAGACATATTCAGTGCCTAACCATATTATTGAAAAAGCGATTGAAAAAGCAAAAGGTTCTGGTGAAGAGAACTACGACGAACTACGATACGAGGGATTCGGTCCAAGTGGTTCAATGATTATCGTAGATGCTTTGACTGATAATGTGAATAGAACAGCTTCTGATGTTCGTTCAGCTTTTGGTAAAAACGGTGGCAACATGGGTGTCTCTGGTTCGGTTGCGTATATGTTTGAATACACGGCAGTCTTTGGTATAGAAGATAAATCAGCGGATGATATATTGGAATCATTAATGGAACAAGATATAGATGTGAGAGATGTTATAGATGAGAATGGATTAACGATTGTCTATGCTGAACCGGATCAATTCGCTCAGGTGCAAGATGCATTACGTGAAACAGGCGTTGATACATTTAAAGTAGCTGAATTTGAAATGTTACCACAAACAGATATTGAGTTATCAGCAGAAGACCAAGAAACATTTGAAACATTAGTAGAAGCGTTAGAAGATTTAGACGATGTACAAAATGTATTCCATAATGTGGATTTGAAGTAGTATGGAACAAACAGTACAACGTTGGATTTCACAATTAGCATTGCAACCGCATCCAGAAGGTGGCTATTATAAAGAAGTTACCAAAGGTAACCATGATAAAGACATGGGTAGAGCAGCTTACACAAGTATTTATTTTTTGCTAACTTATCATAATATTTCACATTTTCATCGTATCGATGCTGATGAAATTTGGTATCATCATGAGGGTGATTCACTCACAATTCACATGATTTCTCCGAATGGCCAATATGAAAAGGTGACATTAGGTAAGCATATTGAAGCGGGTGACGTATTACAATACGTCGTTCCTAAAGGTACGATTTTTGCATCTAGCGTAGAAGATGAAAATGCATATGCTTTGGTTGGCTGTATGTGTCAACCAGGCTTTGAATTTGAACATTTTGAATTGCTTAGTAAAGAGTGGCTAAATAAACATCATCCAGAATTAACAGAGATAAATGAACGCTATGCTTTAACAACAGATGAAATAGAAAAAAATAATAAATAAGTGAAAGAGTCTGGGACATAAATAGATACCCCAGACTCTTTTTTGAATTAAGCAGTAGATGATTGAATTGAAAATGTAATGTCTCATTTATTTAAAGAAACGTTGCTTCATTAATAAGCTACGCATTTCTTTTGAAATTCAAGAAATGCGTAGCTTAATTTATGATATATCTAAGATCACATCGCCATAAAATGGGTTGTTTTAATATGCAATCTCTTCATTTACCGTATTTGCGTAAGACAAGATATTTAAAATTATTTCGCAGTGCCAAAGACTTCATTTGCGATTTCGACAACGTAAGCTAATTTTTTCCATTGCGCGTCTTCAGTCAATTTATTTCCTTCTTCTGTAGAAGCAAAGCCACATTGTGGGCTTAAGCATATTTGATCTAAAGTAATGTATTTTTGTGCTTCTTCAATACGCTTAAGAATCGTTGCTTTATCTTCTAAATCACCATTTTTTGATGTAAATAATCCTAACACTGCTGCAGATTTGTCTTTAGGGAAGAAACGTAAAGGTTCAAAGTCACCAGAACGTTCATCATCATATTCTAAGAAAAATCCACCAAGTTGTTCTTGGAATAAATAAGGTGCTACAGGTTCATAGCCACCTGAAATTGCCCAAGTAGATTGATAGTTACCACGGCAAATGTGTGTGGTAATGAGTAAATCTTCTGGTAAATCTTTAACAGCTTCATTGACAACTTGATAGGCAAGTTGACGTGCAGCTTCTTTTTCTTCTTCAGTTCGATCACGACCACGCGTCTTTTGTGTACCTGAAGTTAGGTTTGCCCAATAAACATCGTCTAATTGAATGTAACGTGCGCCTAATTCGTAAAATTTAAGTAGGCTATCATGATAGGCTTTTGCGACGTCATGCGCAAAGTCTTCTATATCTGGATAAATCTCTTCATTTAAAATATTAGGATGAAATAATTGATTAGGGCTTGGTATAGAGACTTTAGATGTAGCACGTCCATCTACTTTGTCATGTAAAAATTTGAAATGCTCAAAGTGAGGATGATCTGGATTGAATTGTACTTTGCTAATGATTTTAACATTGTGATTTCGTGTCTCTACACCTTCGAATTCTAAACCACGGTCTGAGGTATAACCTTCTACGCCATTTAAATTTTCTAGGAAATCGAAATGCCACCAACTTCTGCGAAACTCTCCATCAGTGATACTATGTAATCCAATTTCAAGTTGTTTTTCAATGATGTGCTCAATTTCCTCATCTTCAACTTGTTTCAATGCCTGTGCATCGATAATGTTGTTTTGGTAATCCTGGCGTGCTTGTTTTAAGCGTTCAGGACGTAATAAACTGCCGACATGATCGGCTCTAAATGGTCTTTGAATAACTGCCATGGTTCTATCTCCTTTATTTATAGAATTTTCAGAAAAATATAGATAAAATTTAACAGAATTCATAAAGATTGTCAATTTCGCTTTTACGCTATGAAATATAGTACAATAATAATAATCAAATTTTCTGCAGTGCAAATTGAATGCTGACAATATAATTCATGAGATGACATAAAGAAGACAGTTTTATATAATAATGTTAAGGAGTTGGTGACAGTGAAAGTAAAATATATCGATAAGCGTCACTGGCGTCGCATCATTGATAGAGAATATACTGAGGTCAAGGTGAACAATAATAAGTTCAAAGGAATCATTGGTTTGGTCACAATGAATAAAGTACGAGAACCATTAGAGGTTTCAGTTGTAGGTCAAAATATTATTGTTGCTGATGATAACTATCAATGGTTACAAATCTTACCTGAGAAAAAGCGCTATAGTATTACAGTGATGTTAGATGACAAGGGCAATCCGTTGGAATATTATTTTGATATAAATATAAAAAATGTTACACAAAAAGGTAATGCACGCACAATTGATTTATGTCTGGATGTACTTGTATTACCCAATGGCGAATATGAACTTGTAGACCAAGACGATTTAGAACGCGCTTTAGAGTCAGGGCAAATTACGAGAAAGCAGTATCACGAAGCTTATGTAATTGCACATCAATTAATGATTAAAATTGATGCAGATTTTCAATCGATGCAAGATAAGATTATGTATTGCTTTTATAAAATTAAACAAAAGGCAAAGCAACATAAGCAAGGTGTTACAAAAACGCAAGCACAGCATAAACCGAAAGATCATAAAGCTAAAACACACAAGCATAAGCCCTCGCACAAACAAGAAAAACACATCAATCAAGCGAAAAATGAAAGATCTGAAACAAAATCTCAGCATAAAAAAGGTACATTTGAACAATGGAGTCAGAAGTCTTCATCTAGACCCAAAGAAAAATAGAAACTGATTAATATGCATAACAAACTTAATCGCTCATTATGCAGTATGTAGTCCTTTGAAAAATAGGATAGGAGTCATTAAAAAAACGTGTTATATTGAACCATACACATAGAATAAAAGACATTTGAAACATAACTTGAATGTCTTTTATTTATTTTAATTGCTGAACTATAGTGAAAGTAGCGAGGACGAACTGAAAAGATTATTGTGGTTAGTATGAAATGAAATATTAAGATAAAACGTGCGTATTGAAGTATGAGTCAGTTTGTTTATAGTTTACATTATGGGCATAATGGAAAATATATTGTAATGAAATGGAAGCGGCTACAGAAACGTGCATAAAAAATAGGGGGATAATTATGAAGATAGACGATTATCGCTTGTTAACTACGCTTGATGAAACTAAAACACTTAGGAAAGCAGCAGAAATATTATATATTTCTCAACCTGCAGTCACGCAACGTCTAAAGGCCATTGAGAATGCTTTTGGCGTAAATGTATTTATTCGAACAAAGAAACAATTGATTACGACTACTGAAGGCGCAATGATTATTGAGCATGCTAGAGAAATGCTTAATAGAGAACGTCTATTCTTAGACAAAATGCAAGCGCATATTGGCGAAGTAAATGGTACGATATCGATTGGTTGTTCATCTTTAATTGGACAAACATTATTGCCAGAAGTTTTAAACTTATATACACGACAATTTCCAAACGTAGAAATTCAAGTTCAAGTAGGTTCAAGTGAACAGATAAAAGCAAATCATAGAGATTACCATGTCATGATTATTCGTGGTAATAAAATGATGAATTTAAGTAATACGCATCTTTTCAATGATGAACATTTCTTTATTCATCCCAAAAATCGCAATGATGAAGTAGATAAGATGCCATTTATTGAATTTCAAGCTGATCCAATTTATATTAATCAGATAAAAGAATGGTATGGTAGTCAAATAGGTCAAGATTATCATGCGATGATTACTGTTGACCAAGTTGCTACATGTAAAGAAATGTTATTGAATGGTGTAGGCGTTACGATTTTACCTGAAATTATGATGAAACATCTCGATCGAGAGCAATTTGAATTCCAACGTGTAAATATTGATGAAAAACCATTGATTCGTTCAACATTTTTAAGCTACGATGCGAGTATGAAGCAATTACCTCAAGTAGAATCATTTATCAATTTAATGATGGAATATGTTGAATCATAAACGACAAACCATCTCAACTTTCTTATAGTTAGAAATATTTCCATATTGGAATACTTACTTTCACACTGTTGAACATATTATTTATAGAATAGAGGTTGGCTATATGTTTAGTGCCTTATTACATATCAAGAATTACAAATTATTTGTAATTAATATGATGCTATTGGGAATGGGAATTGCGATTACCGTACCTTATTTAGTGTTATTTGCTACAAATGATTTAGGAATGACGTCCTCTCAATACGGGTTATTATTAGCTTTAGCAGCAATAAGTCAATTTATTGTAAATACAATTGTGGCACGATTTTCAGATACGCGAAATATAAATAGGAAATTGATTATTGTTGCTGCCCTGTTTATGGGGGCTGTAAGTTTTTCTATTTATTTTTATATTCATGAAATTTGGATTTTTATAGCGATGTATGCGATTTTTCAAGGGTGTTTTGCACCTGCAATGCCACAAATGTATGCCTCGGCAAGAGAATCAATTAATGCCTCCGCGTCTAAAAATAAAGCCAAATTTGCAAATGCTGTCTTGAGATCAATGTTTTCATTTGGATTTTTATTTGGTCCTTTAATAGGTGCTTTGCTATTAAGCGCAAATGGTTATTCTGGGCTGTTTGGGGGCACCATTACAATTATAATCTTCACTTTACTACTGCAAGTTTTCTTTTTTAAAGATATTAAAACGGAACACACTGTTTCCGATGTGAACCATGTAGAAGCAGCTGCACCAAATATGTTAAAAGATAAAGTATTATTAGTTCCATTTTTAGCGTTTATCTTATTGCATATTGGGCAATGGATGTATACGTTGAATATGCCATTGTTCGTTACAAACTATTTAAATGAACCTGAAGGGTTTGTCGGCGGTTTGGCAAGTTTATGTGCAGGATTAGAAGTACCATTTATGGTATTACTCGGTATTTTATCTGCTAAATTAACAACGCGCACACTATTAATATTAGGCGGTTTATTTGGTGGATTATTTTACTTTAGCATTGGGGTATTCGAAAGCCTTGTAATGATGTTTGTTGGCCAAGTATTCTTAGCCATATTTTTAGCAATTTTACTTGGGCTAGGTATTAGCTATTTCCAAGATATATTACCAGATTTTCCGGGTTATGCGTCGACATTATTTGCTAATGCGATGGTTATTGGTCAATTATGTGGGAATTTATTAGGTGGTATCATGAGTCAATGGGTTGGTTTAGGCAATGTATTTTATGTCTCAGCAGCTTCAATATTTGTTGGCATGATACTGATTTTCTTTACTAAAGATCAAAAATTTACAGAAGAAAGTATGGAGTAGATAATCATGACAGTAATTTTATGGCTATGTATTATAGCAGCATTTGTTTTAGCATTTATTGGATTAATTAAACCCATTATTCCTTCAGTATTAGTGTTATGGGTCGGTTTTTTAATTTATCAATTTGGTTTTCATAATGGCAACTTATCATGGGTATTTTATGTTTCTATGATATTATTCACGGTATTTATTCTTGTTGCTGATTTTATTATGAATAAATACTTTGTAAATAAATTTGGTGGTTCAAAGTTAAGTGAACTGGTTGCACTTGTCGGTGTCATCGTCGGTTGTTTTGTCTTTCCACCTTTTGGCATTATTATAGTTCCATTTGTTGCAGTGCTTGTTGTAGAAATGATTCAAGAGCCTAACTTAACTAAAGCGCTAAAAGCGAGCTTTGGTTCGGTCGTTGCCTTTTTAGCAAGCTCAGTAGCACAGGCAATCATTATGATTATTATGGTGATTTGGTTCTTTGTAGATGCCTTACTTATAAACTAAATCAGTATACCTTCGTGTTGATGGTTCATTTTTAAAATAACTTTTGTAAGATGTTATTTTAGATTTGAATGATCAACATTTTTTATATGTGCGATTAATTTTAACTACACATATAATGTAAGCGGATTTATATAAAAAAACAGTAAAAATTAAGCAATACCCTTGTTTTAAGCAATCGCATTTTAGTATAATCACAATCATGTTTAAAAAATACGTAATGGGAGGTAAGTCGAAAATGAAATATCCTATAGCGATATGGATGCTTGCAATTGGTGCGTTTGCAATTGGCATGACAGAGTTTGTTATTATGGGGTTATTGCCTAATATTGCACGAGATTTTGACGTGACGGTGAGTCAAGCAGGACAATTGATCACTGGTTATGCATTGGGTGTAGCAATCGGTGGACCTATCATAGTTATGTTGACAATAAAATGGAATAGAAAATATTTGTTGATTGTATTGATGGGAATATTTATTATAGGGAATCTTACAGCATCGTTTAGTCCTAATTATGGGTTTATGATGACAAGTCGAATTATTACCTCTTTAGCACATGGTTCGTTCTTTGGTATTGGTTCTATACTTGCGGCAAGTATGGTAAGACCTGAAAAGCGTGCGAGCGCAATGGCACTTATGTTTATGGGGTTAAGTATGAGTAATATATTAGGTGTACCTTTTGGTACATTAATTGGTCAAAACTTTGGTTGGCCTATGACGTTTATTATTATTTCGATTATTGGGGCACTTGCACTGATTGGCATTATTATTTTCGTTCCTATGCAACGTGAAACGATTAAGTCATCTGTCTTAAATGAATTACAAATTTTAAAAGAAAAGCGCTTGTGGCTAACGCTTGCAGTGACATTGTTTGGTTTTAGTAGTGTGTTTGCATACTTTACTTATATTTCTACTGTGCTCATAGATGTCTCCAATGTACAAGAAAACTTAATCTCTTATCTGTTAATTATATTTGGTATAGGGGTTACTCTTGGTAATGTCGTTGGTGGTAAGCTGGCAGATTGGAATTTAAATAAAGCTTTAAAAATCATTTTTATCGTCTTTATTCTATATTTCATCTTATTATACTTCGTTCAAATGAATAGTATTTTAATGGTAGCAGGCATCTTCTTCTTTGGTTTGATTGGCTTTAGTATGAGCCCGTCATTACAATTTAAGAGTACTTTAATCTCTCAAGATGCACCAACACTTGCAAGTACGTTGAATCAATCTGCATTTAATTTAGGTAATGCTTTAGGTGCCTTCATAGGAGGCGTCGTGGTTACGAATTTACCTATAGCATCATTAAGTTTAATAGCACCTATATTAACGGTTATTGGACTCATTTTCTTATTAGTGAGTATTCGTGTTGAGAAAAAAGAAGGACTAAATATTTAATATAGACATATTAAATAATAGATAAAAGTAGGGCGATGAAATCATATTTTAAATAAGATTTCGTTGTCCTACTTTTTTATAACTATGCACTGTTTATAAAGAAGTGTTGGCATCTTTATTGATAAAGTGATGATCGATATAGAGTGAAACTGGAATAACGATAAAAGAAATAATGATAAAGGTCCAATTACTAATTAAGAGATAAGGGCCTATCGCTAAAAAAGATTGTGGAACAAAAAATACATAGAAAGTTGCAAATAATAAAAGGATAATGCTGATATAAGTGCCAATCCATGTCCAATGTGATTTAGTAAAACATTGCATTTGCACAGTTTTAAATATTACCCAAATAAATAAGAAAATGATAATAAAACCGACAATTAACATAAGAGGGAAGGTATAAATATATAAACGTTTTGCGCCAATGAAAAATCCAATAAAACCTTTTAAAAAACAAAAAATACCTATAAATAATAAGATATGTTGAAATATATATTTGAATATATTAGTTATAGTTTCATTAGGTAACTTTTTGATTTCGTTTTTAGCATGCGCTTTAGGATCATGATTAAAGAAATCCATTGCGAGGGTGCCTTCCTTTTCGGCCTGTAATAACTGATGTAAAATGCGGTTTAACATTTTTTCAGATGCATGTGGATTTACGCTTAAATCAGCTCGTACATAAGTCATATAATTTTCAAACGTTTCTCTATCTGTATTATTTAATCTAAGTGATTTCACATTATTTTCACGCATTAATTTATCAGTGGATTTCATTTGAATTTCGCTACCTTTTTTTAGAATATATTTATAAGATAAGAATTATTATGACTAATATCATAATATAAATCAACAAGCTTTTATAAGGAGTATATATGAATCGATTAACAATTAAACAGACACAATATATTAACCGAATTGCTGAAGTGCATGAAGCAGAACTAGAACGGCAAAATACTACATATAAAAAGACTAAACTTTCTGTTGCTTTGCGTATTGAAATGATTGAACATGGTTTAAGATACAGTGACGATACAATATTGATGCAAACAGAAGGTGAACGGTTGATTGGTTTTATTTGGGCACGATATGATAAAACACTGAAAACGGCGTTAATTGAGATGTTATATGTTGAAACTACTCACCGTAATCAGGGTGTTGCAACTAAGCTAAAAAAAGAGATTGAAGCATGGGCACGAGATAAAGGGGCGTATACAATAGAAAGTACTGTAGCTTATTCGAACAAAAAAATGCAAAAAATGAATTTTAACATGGGTTATGATATGAATAAGGTTGTTATGGTCAAAAACTTATTGGTAAATAATGAAGATAAGCATAAATAATGATAAAATATATATTATTATGAAAAAGGAGATATTACATGAAAAAATGGCTGGCACTCATAATAGCATCAACCATTACTCTAACAGCATGTGGTAAAGATGATGAGAAAGCGTCTTTAGAAAAAGATATCGATAAACTTGAAAAGCAAAATAAAGACTTGAAAAAACAAAAAGAAAAACTAGAAAAAGAGCAAGACAAACTTAAAGATAAATCGGACGACTTAGAAAAAGATATTAATGCCAAGACATAAAGTAATCGTAGGGTATCAGGCATCATAATTTATATATCATCTTATTTAAACATCCTTAAATAGTATTTCCTAGGAAATCATTGTAAACTGGTTTTAGTAATTGTTATAATGGGTATCGTTATAAGATATTAGAAGTTTTAATCGTCACATATAAAAATATTTAAAATAAAAAGTTGGAATACAAGTTAATTGATAAATATGTTTTATCGTTTATGTGAATATAAAGATAAAGTGAATTAACAATTTCCTTGAATAGAAGAGAGGTTACCGTTATGCATGAACAAGATTTCAATTTATTAGAAGGCCGTTCAATTACTTTGCCAGAATTAGGTAGAGAAATTGAAAGTATTACTGGCAGACAAATTAAAGATTCAACGGGTGAAATTAAACGTGTTATTGCACATTTGCCTAATTTCGAATCAGATACGGATACATTTGTAGCGACGTATAAACTAGATCATCAGAATGATTTTATCGATGCAACATTTACTGCACCGAAAAGCGAACGCAATCGTTTAAAAGAAATTGCGGTAAACGTTGAATTAATTAGCTATATTTCAAGAGCGTAATTGATATTCTTTGAAATACTAAAAAAGTAACGCGATATGAGTGCGCTCATAACGCGTTACTTTTCTATATAAATTTACTTTAAGTATAGAGGTGTAATGAATGACAGTTTATATTGAAACTGAACGGTTGAGATTACGTGATTGGCGAGAAACAGACTTATTACCATTTCAACAAATGAATGCCAATCGGCAAGTTCGGAGATATTTTCCTAGTTTATTAAGCTATAAACGTTCAGAACACGATATGAAAAAAATGGATGAAGCGATTCAATCAAATGGCATAGGATTATTCGCTGTAGAACTTAAAGAAACAAATGGCTGGCTAGGGTTTGTTGGCTTGAATTATGTTCCTAAAGAAAGTAAATACACATTTGAAGAATTGCCATTTTATGAAATTGGGTGGCGCCTAATTCCAGAAGTATGGGGCAATGGCTTTGCAACTGAGGGCGCAGCTGCGGTATTAAAATATGCTAAAGAACAAGGCATTGAAGAAGTATATGCTTTCACTTCAAAAAATAACGAAGCTTCACGCAAAGTTATGGAAAAAATTGGTATGAAACGTTTTGATCATTTTGAATACCCAGAACTTAGCAAGTATCATCCACTGAAAAAACATGTTAGATATTATAAAGATTTAACAATAAATGTCTGAGAAGTGTTGTTTTGATAATGTATATGATCATCTCTACAAATGTATATAGATTAAGTTAAATAGAGGCTGAGGCAAATTTAATTGTCTCAGCCTTTATCAATTTTTTAAAGTTAGAAAGATTTATGCATGTACCACAGTTCAGAAGCACTTTTTATACTTATCAACCGTGATTACCTTTGCCAATGTGGGAAGACGGTGGCGTAAAACGTGTTTGGATAATTTTGCTTAAATGTTTTAAAGTTTCATCGATATCTTCGGCATCGACATAAGCATATGAGAAACGGATACAATCACGCGCATCTTTATCATATACTTCACCAGGGTTAATCAGTATGTTTTCTGCAATCGCTTCATCGAAAAGTCTTTTCATATCGATGGAGAACTTAAATTGGAACCAAATATAAAATGATCCTTCGGGCGTTGACCATGAACCGAAATCACTAAAATATTTCTTCAGAGATTCTAAAAATAAATTTCTCTTAATTAAAAGTTGGTTCTTTAACATTTTGAGGTGTTGGTCATGATATTGAGGATGTGTTAACCATTGTGTTGCGATATATTGTGATATAGAACTTGCGCCATAGTCATTTTGCATTTTTAAATCAGCTAAATGTGCTGCGACGGAAGGCTTGGCAACAATCCACCCGACACGTAAACCAGGACTTACAGTTTTAGATAAGCTATTCAAATATAAAATATTGTCGTTTGTATCAAACGATTTTAAAGGTTTAGGTCGCTCATGATTGAAATATAAGTCACCATACACATTGTCTTCTACAATCGGTATACCATGTTGTTCACATTGCATGATGATTTTTTGTTTTTCTTCTGTTGAATAACTATGTTGTGTTGGATTGTGTAAAGTCGGTATACAATAAAAGATACTGTTTGTATATTGTGATTGTGCTTTAAAAATATTATTAATATTACTTTTAATATCAGAAATGCTTATTTGCTGAATATCGGCCCTCATATTATGCCACGTGCGTATTGAATTAATGTATGAAGGTGATTCAACAATAATCTTGGATTGTGGAATGAGTAAGCCATCTGCAATGAGTTTTAACCCTTGTAATGCACCTGATGTAATACAAATGTGGTCAACAGTACATGAGACACCTGATTTTTGCATATATTGTGCCACTGCTTCTCTAAGCTTAAGGTTGCCTTGGGGTGGTTCATAATTAGTATTTAACACAGGAGTATGACACTTGCTCAAAATTTCTTTGAACTGTTCATTAGGTATAAGATCGGGAGCAAGTTCACCAGTACCCAATCGTATCATGTTAGTGTGAAATTCTAGTTTGTTAATTTGTTGAACAAAGTATTGGTTATTTTTAGTCGTACTATGGCTAATATAGTTTTGCCAATTAATATTGTTTTTAATATAAGTATGCCAAGTATTTCCAGATACATATAAGCGTTGTTTTTCTCTACCTTCTATGATTCCCTGACTTTTTAGAATATCGAGTGCTTGTATAACGGTGGAACGGTTCACTTGATATAACGAGGCCATATCTCGTTGAGAAGGTAATTGCATGCCTTGTTCTAAATCTCCAGAATCTATTTGTGAAATGATATCATCTATAATTTGCTTGTATTTTGGTTTGAACATAAAATAGCTCCTATATTATCTGGTTGGTATTTTAATTTGCATCTGGTGGGTCCAATTTCTGTGTATATAATATAGCATAGTTAAAATAGTCGTAATAATTAAAGGAGCGTAGTTTTGTATGTTGCAATCAGCCGTTCACGGATTACTATTAGCGCTAGGGCTCATATTGCCTTTAGGGGCGCAAAACGTATTTGTATTTAATCAAGGTGCAAACCATAAAAGTATTACCAAATCATTACCAGTTATTATAACAGCAGGGTTATGTGATACATTTTTAATCGTGTTAGCCGTCATAGGTATTTCTGTGATATTGTTATCGATGCCTGTGCTACAAATTACAATTTATTGTATTGGACTGGTATTTTTATTATATATGGCATGGTCATTATGGCGTACACGTCCAGTTACACTACAATCATATCGACCGATGTCCGCTAAAAAGCAAATTGGTTTTGCACTGTCTGTATCATTACTTAATCCCCATGCAATCATGGATACCATAGGCGTAATAGGGACAAGTGGTGCAGTTTATGAAGGTACTGAAAAAATGGTCTTTACTATAGCTACTGTTATTGTTTCTTGGCTATGGTTTATTTTCTTGGCAGTAGTTGGAAAAATGATTGGAAACATAGATAAAACAGGGAAATATATCATGCTATTGAACAAATTGTCATCAGTCATTATTTTAATCGTAGCTATAATGATTTTAAAACAACTCTTAGCAATTTTGTTATAAGTCAAAGGCTAACTATTCAATGATAGATTTCAAGTTAGATTATATTAAATGTTTGGGATATAAATAGATATTGTCAAATTGAGGGATAAGGCGAAATAATGCTTCATTATTAAAAAGCGTCTGGGACAAAAATAAATGTCTCAGACGCTTTCCTACGATTAGTCATCCTTTTTACGCGGATTATATAAGCTAGTGCTTGTGTATAATAGCTGCTTAATTTTATTAACATGATTTAGTCATAAGTTCTAATGCCAAGAGGTCGGTAATTGTTTAATGTTTCAAAAAGTGATTCTGGCGTAGCGCATAAAGGTGCAAGTGCTTTATATTTTGGATCGATAAAGCCTTCTTTAATCATATGATTTATTAATGTTTGTAAAGGTTCAAAAAAGGCATTGATGTTAAAAATGGCTATCGGTTTCTGGTGTATACCAATTTGCGCCCAACTATACATTTCGAAAAATTCCTCTAGTGAGCCAGCGCCACCAGGTGCCATCACGAATGCATCGGCAAGCTCTGCCATTTTATTTTTTCTCTCATGCATGGAATCCACTAAAATAAGCTCCGTTAATTTAGTACTCGTAATTTCTTTTTCATCTAACATTTTAGGCATGACACCAATTGCAGTGCCGCCATGATCCAATACACCATCTTGAATTGCGCCCATAATCCCTACAGAACCTGCACCGAAAATGAGTTCATAGCCTTGTTCTGCCATGTACTTACCTAATTGATAAGCTTCGTTCATATATGTAACATCATTGCCTTTACTGGCACCACAATAGATAGCAATTTTTTTCATGATTAATCCTCCGTTTCTAAAAAATATTTATGAATTAAATTTGAAAATATAGACTCGAATTTTGATACATCTTCTTCTGTAAAAGCAGCCGGCCCTTTTGTTCGACCACCACTTTTTCTAAACTGTGCACTTGCATGTCGTTGTTCGAGTAGCGTATTGATATTTTCTTGATTATATATAAATCCTTTGTGATGCATGACAATTTTAGCTTTGTTTAATAATAAACTAGCGAGTCCATAATCTTGTGTTACAACAAGATCATCAGAGTGAACCAGTTTTACTATTCTATAATCGACAGCATCAGGCCCATCATCAACATAAATAATATTGACATGTTCAGGTTGAATGACGGTAGAGAAGTGGCTAAAGCTACGGACGACGGTAACAAAAATGCCTGTCCCTTTCGTCAATTCAATAATTGAATTGGTTACAGGACAAGCATCTCCATCTATAATGACTTGTGTCATTTGCTTATTTGCCTTTATCTTCGTTGTTTTGTTTTACAACGCTTTTTGCCACATAGTCTTTATATTTTTTGAATTCAGATAAACGTGCTTTTTTATTTTTTTCTTGCACTTTCTCTTCTTCTTTATGACGTTTGTCGATGTTTTTTTGTAACAATTTGCTTAATTTATTTACATCTTTACGATTATCTTTTTCTAATTTTTCGCCTTTTTTCTCAGTTTCGTCATCAAGTTTACCTGGTGTTAATCCAACTTTTTCCATGTGCTTGTTAGATTTTTTCATATCTTTGATACGTTGTTTTTCATTTTCTTGACGTGCTTTCTCTTCTTCTTTGCGACGTTTATCGATATTTTTTTGCAGAATTTTGTTCATTTTATCTGCTTCTTTGCGATTTTCTTTTTCTAATTTTTCGCCTTTTTTCTCGATATAAGCTGGATCATTTTCTTTTGCAATGCGTTTAAGTTCGCGCTTTTGATCCATGTTGTGTTTTTTTATCTACAACATATGCTTTCGCATTAGAAGATTTTTCAACTACATTATCTTTCAAATGTACAGATTTATCTGCAACTGTTTTAGAAGCGCTAACTGTCGCATCGCTAGCTTTTTTAACATCTGGATGATCTTTGATGCGTTTACGTTCGACGATTAGCGGTACTAGAAACACAGGCGCTACTGTGATAATTGTTTTAATTAATTGCTTTTTGTCCATACTCGTTGCCTCCATTTAATTTATACTATCTTCACCATACCCTATATTACATGAAAATAAACGGTAAATATAGCGTATGCATAGGATTTATTATCTGTTGTTTTATTCAACATAACAAACACTACGACTGCCCAATTTATATATTATATTATTTTCTATATATTATTGGCAGTGATTTAGATCGATACCTGGGAAAGCAACACTAGCCGAAACCTACACGCTAAGATACTGTCTGCGAAAACCATGCACAAAAAAACTGCCAACAAAATCGGAGACTTTGTCGACAGTTTGTGATAAACCCCGTTGATGGGGGAGTTACCTGTTTTTATTAAATTATTCACCAGTGATACCTTGACCAATACCAAAGCCAAAATAAAGAATAGCGATAATGATTACTAAGACAATTCTATAAATAGCGAATGGAATCAGTTTGATTTTACTAATTAAGTATAAGAAAGTTTTAATGGCAATTAGACCAACAATAAATGCGGCTAAGAAACCTAAAACATAAAAGCCAATATCACTCATGTGGATATATTCCATATTTTTAACTAAAGATAAACCACTTGCAGCAAGCATTACTGGCACTGCCATGATAAATGTAAAGTCAGATGCTGATTTATGATTCATTTTCATTAAGACACCAGTGGAAATCGTAGATCCTGATCTACTAAAACCTGGCCACATAGCTATGGCTTGCGATAAACCAATGACAAATGCTTGGAAATAATTGATTTGGTCCACGTTTCGTGGATTGGTAACTTTTTTGCTGTAAATATCAGCAATAATCATATATATAGCACCGATAAATAGTCCTATCATTACAGTAGGCACACTGAAAAGATATTCTTGGATGACATCATCGAAGAGTAATCCTAAGACACCAGCAGGTATCATACCAACGATAATATGCAATAAGTTTAAACGTTTTGGTTTTTGGCCAATACCGTCAATGGGTTCATGTCTGTATTTGCCAATATGTAACATTTCGAAATAACGTTCACGGAATACCCAAGCACCTGCGAACACAGAACCGAGTTGGATTACAATTTTAAATGTAAAAGCGGATTGTGAACCTAAAAATTCACTAGATTTTAGCCACATGTCATCGACAAGTATCATATGGCCAGTAGAAGAAACGGGTGCAAATTCCGTTAATCCTTCAACGATACCTAGAATAATACCTTTAATTAATTCAAGTATTAACATAATTTACCTACTTTCATAGTACTTATTAAATTTTATGCATTTTCATCTAACAATAATAGCACAATAAAAATATAATACGCTACTTAAAACCGTAATATGAGACCAAAGAATGAGATAATATAAAATATATATATTTTAGTAGCTTTGTCAGAGGAATAAAAAATCAATTTTAAATTTATGTCAGAAATATGAAATTAACATAAAAAATGTTACTTGATAATGAGCGAAATCATTTAAATTTCATATAATGTGTTTATAATATGTGGCAGGTGATATTTTGTGAAAAGATTAACAAATTTAGCTTTAAAATTTAAAGTATATCCTATATGGATGTTTATTATTAGTACATTATTAGCCATAACCGTAGTAGTTCAAAATATTTCTATTGCTGAAATTTTAAATATCATGTTATTAAAAACCAATCAAGATGTATTGGCTTTATTATTTATAACATTGGTGATTTTAATTGCACGTGCGACACTTAATACAGTGAACCAAATGATAGGTAATCGTATGGCTTCAAAAGTCAAACGAGATTTGCGACGTCAGCTCATATTACAACGCTCAAAAGAACCAATTGGTGCGCAAATAAACACGTTGACAGAAAGTATAGATGGCATTGTTCCTTTCTTTAACAGTTATTTTCCACAGGTATTTAAATCGATGATGATTCCACTGATGATTATTGTGGCAATGTGTTTTATACATTTAAATACTGCATTAATTATGATTGTTACAGCACCATTTATTCCTATTTTCTATATTATATTTGGCTTGAAAACACGTGATGAATCTAAAGATAAAATGACATATTTAAATCAATTTAGTCAGCAGTTTCTAAATAAAATTAAAGGTCTTATTACATTAAAGCTTTTTAATAGAACAGATAAGACTGAAGCGGCATTATATGAAGAAAGTACAACATTTAGAGATTTGACAATGCGCATCTTAAAGAGTGCATTTTTATCAGGCCTCATGCTTGAATTTATTAGTATGTTAGGTATTGGCTTGGTTGCATTGGAAGCAGGTTTAGGATTGATTTTATTTCATAACATTGATTTTAAAACAGCAGCAATTGCAATTATCTTAGCGCCAGAATTTTATAATTCAATTAAAGATCTTGGACAATCGTTTCATACCGGTAAACAAAGTGAAGGTTCAAGTGATGTCGTATTTGATGTCTTAGATAAAGGAACAACAGAACATAAGATTCAAAAACAGATTGATACGTATCAAACACCCATTGTTCAATTATCGCAGGTTGATTTCAAATATGATGCAGCTGACACCTATGCTTTGAAAAATATTAATCTAAGTATTTATCAAGGCGAGAAAATTGCACTAGTTGGTAAAAGTGGTGCGGGTAAATCAACGTTAGCACAATTGATAACACAAAATTACAAACCCCAATCCGGTTCAGTAACGTTTAAGGATCCATCTTTAAGTATTGGCTTTTTGAGCCAATCACCTTATATTTTTAATGCTTCTATACGTGATAACATTACGATGTTCCAAGACGTTGATGATGCTAGAATATTAAAGGTATTAGATGATGTAGGACTGAAAGAAAAAGTACTGAGCTTAGCGGATGGTTTAGATACATGGATAGGTGAAGGTGGAGAAATGCTCTCAGGAGGGCAAATGAGACGTATAGAACTCTCAAGAGTGTTAATGACACAACCAGAGCTCATCATCTTTGATGAGCCCGCTACCGGCTTAGATGTGAAAACAGAACAAACCATTCAAGATGTGATTGCACATGAATTTGAAAGTGCGACCATTATTACGATTGCCCATAGATCACATACAATTAACAAAGCAGATAAACGCATATTAATAGAAAATGGTTATGCAGCATCTGTCGAGCAAACGACAATGAAAAATTCATCTCAAGGTGGTGATGCAACATGAAACCACATATTCAATTTAAAATAGACAAAGATTTGATTTTATCAATACTAATTGGTGTCGTTGGTAGTTTGGTAGCGTTGGGTATGTTCTTCTTAAGCGGGTACATGATTACACAAAGTGCATTAGGTGCGCCTTTATTCGCTTTAATGATCCTGATTGTATCTGTTAAAATGTTTGGATTTCTAAGAGCGATTGCACGTTATATCGAAAGACTTTTATCCCACAGAGCGACATTTACGATGTTGAGAAATGTGAGAGTTCAGTTTTTCAAGAAATTATTACCCGTCATACCCGATGTATATCGTAAATTTAATTCTAGCGATTTGATTGCGCGTATGATTGGCAGGGTGGAAGCACTACAAAATATTTATCTGAGAGTGTATTATCCTCCAGTAGTTATTGGCATTACAGCAACGATAACTGTTTTAACAATGATTTATTTTTCATATGTACATGCAATTATTATCTGCGTGAGTATGATTGCAACTTTATTGGTTATACCTTGGTTGAGTGCTAAAAAAGCGCGACAAATAAAAAAACAAGTCAACCAAGTACAAAGTGGTTTTTTAAATCACTTTTACGATTATAAAGAAGGTTACGTAGAACTCGTTCGTTTTGATAGAACAACATACTATAAAACAGCATTGTTAGATCAGTTAGAACAATATGAAGACGCACAAGCGAAAGAGCAACGATTTTTATCTCTATATGAGTATAGTTTAAATATTGTCTCAATGATTGCACTGTTTTTTACCTTATATTTGGGTGTTGTCCAAGTGCAAAATCACCAATTAGACGTCGTTTATTTAACGAGTATCGTGCTCATGATGTTAACGTTGTTTGAACAAGCCATTCCGATGAGTAATGTGGCCTACTATAAAGGTGATACAGATGAAGCAATTGAAAATATAAATGAAGTGATTGCGCATCCGATGGTACAAGGTACCGAACAAATGCAAAGAGATTTGAATGAAGCTAATTTGTTATTCGATATTCAAGCAGTAGATTTTAAATATTGGAATCAATCAAGTAATGTGTTATCCAATATTCAATGTACTATTAACAAAGGTGAACATGTTGCAATCGTTGGTCCTTCTGGTTCAGGGAAAAGCTCATTACTTCAACTCATGCTAGGTTTGTATCAAAGTGAGAAAGGGAGCATATTATTTAACCAACAAGATATAGTGAAAATTAAGGATAAGGAAAAATATGGTCATATAAATGCCTTATTACAATCACAACAACTTTTTGATGGAACAGTTCGTGAGAATTTATTTGCTGAAAAGCGTGATCTTGAAATGAGAGAAGTACTTGATGACTTGGGGCTAGCGCATATTGATTTGGACAGAATGATTACACTTTCAGGTCAAACATTATCTGGTGGAGAGGTTCAAAGATTGGCAATAGCAAGGTTGTTTTTAAAACATGCGCCTATTTGGATATTAGATGAGCCGACAACGGCATTGGATATATATCATACCGATAAAGTGATGGAAGCAATTCATCAAACTGCGCAAACCTTGATAGTGGCAACACATGATTTAAGACTATTGCCACATTTTGATAGAATTATAGTTATGCAAGATGGCGTTATTTTAGAAGATGGCAGTTATCAGGCGCTATTGAATAAAACGAATGGTTATTTACACCAAATGGTAGCCATTAATGCTGATTAAAATAAACGTGGAAACGAAGACATCTAAAATAAATAATAAATCTTTAGTTATTCATTTAAACCGCGGTAGATAGAGCTGTTGAATATGAGTTATGATTTATTATGAAAAAACGAGCTCAAACACATAAGTGTTTGAGCTCGCTTTATAAATCAAGTATATTAAAGGAATAATTTTTAATAGCTAGTACCTAAACTTTTGTTGTGAAAAATTATTTAGATTTTTCTTCAGTGAAGGCATTGATTACTTTTGAAAGTAATCGATTTAACTCTTGAGATTCATCTGGGCTTAATGATGATGCAACAGCAACATCTTGACAAGCCGTGTCTAATTCTGGACGAATTGCTTCACTTTTGTCAGTTAAATGAATAAACACTTCACGTTGATCTACTTCAGAACGTTCACGTTTGATTAAATCAACTTGTTCCATTCTCTTGAGTAATGGAGATACAGTACCTGTATCTAATGCTAATTCTGTTACGACTTTCTTTACATTGACAGGTGAATCAGCCCATAAAATTGTTAATACTAAAAATTGTGGGTAAGTCAGTTTGTATTTTTTAAAGACATTATTTGAGTAGTAGCGATTTACTTGTCTTTGAGCATTATACAAACTAAAGCAAAGTTGTTCCTTTAAATTAAGTGGTTCAGACATAAGTTCTCCTCCAGACATTCTATCCGTTTTGTTCTCTCTGTATCGGACCTGAATCCGTCTTGCGTTGTGTTTGACACTTCTTCAATCATACTTTTGCACTGTGCCATGCTAAAATAAAGTGTGTATAAAGTTTAGAAGATATCTAATATTTTATCAAGTAAAAGTTTAATTATATGTATAAATTAAATTTTACACAAACATTTGTGTTTAAGAAATGAGTGATTTTATGAAAAATATTAAACAACCTAAGACGCCTATTACAATTGTAACAGGTTTTTTAGGTAGTGGGAAAACAACTTTCCTTAGCAATTATGTGAAATATTTATTAAGAAAAAATGAAAACCCAAGTATCATCGTAAATGAATACGGCAATTTAGATGTAGATAGCGCTGCATTAAGCGACGATGTTGAAGTCGCATCGATATTAAATGGTTGCGTCTGTTGTGACTTGCAACAAGATTTAATAAAACAATTAAAACATTTTCTTAACAAAAGTGCAATGCACCATATTATAATTGAGGCGACGGGTATTGCACATCCGATAGAAATTATTGCGGCATGCCAAGATCCTGAAATTGTCGCTAATGTCCAAACGCCTATGGTAATAGGATTATTAGACGCACCAAGATTTTTGACCAGAACCCAATATACCCATAGTACAAAACAATTGATGGAAGAACAATTAGAAGTAAGTCATGCAATTGTAGTCAATAAAATGGATTTATTAAAAAGTGATGCGTATGATGATCTTAAAGCTATTGATAAAATTAATTCAGAAGCGCCCAAATTTTATACAACTTATGCAGATATGCACATGGATGCTTTTGATACGATTACAAATACATCATTGCCAACTAAAGAAAGCCATATGCATCATCATGGTATAAATAGTGTACAATACCATTTTTCTGGGCCGATTGATCGTCAATTATTTTATCAATTTATTTTACGGCTCCCAGATAATGTTCTAAGATTAAAGGGATATGTTAAATTTCGTGATATGCCTCATGAAACTTATGAATTTCAATATGCATTTGGTCTCCCAGATTATCAAATTATTGATGATGAAATGCCATTAACGATTGTGATGATTGGTGAACAGATTGATGAAAATCAAATACGCAACAAATTAGACATGTTACAGTTCACTTAATTATCTAATAAAATAAAAGGTGTTGGTTTTTAAATGGATAAAGTAAAAATAAATCAGTATGTCTCGTTTTCAAAAGTGATACAAGGGTTTTGGAGAGCACAAGATTGGCAGTGGACACCACAACAATTGAATCGTTATTTAAATGAGTTAGTAGAGCGCGGGGTCACAACGATGGACCATGCCGATATTTACGGTAATTATACATGCGAAGGTATTTTTGGTGAGGCTTTAAAATTATCACCTCAATTACGAGATGAAATTGAGATTGTGACGAAATGTGGTATCGTACTACCATCAAGCCCTGAACAAGACATTCATGGACACAGATATGATCATAGTAAAACACATATTCGAAAAGCAGTAGACCGTTCATTACAACAATTAAATGTTGATTATTTAGATAGTTTGCTTATCCATCGACCATCACCGTTGATGGATCCCCATGAAGTAACAGAAGCTTTAAAGGCTTTAGTAAGCGAGGGTAAAGTGAGATCATTTGGTGTCTCGAATTTTAATAAATCGCAATATGATTTGTTAAGTAAATGCCTTGTGTGTGACAAATTACACATTACAATAAATCAATTAGAAGTGTCGCCATACACATTAGATGCAATTGACAATGGTGTCATTAATCATATGTATAAAGATGATGTTAAAATTATGTCATGGAGCCCTATGGCGGGTGGCAAGCTCTTTGATCTAGCTGATGAAAAGGCTGCAAGAATTATGGCAATTGTTTCACCATTAGCACAGAAATATAATGTGACAACGAATGGCATCATCATGGCTTGGTTAGATAAACATCCTGCCGCAATCATGCCAGTGTTGGGTACGCATAAGATAGAACGGATTGATGACGCAATCGCTGGACTTGAGGTAACATTAACAGACCAAGAATGGTTTGATATTTATACAGCTTCATTAGGCCACGATATCCCTTAATTTAATTTTAAAAGGAGTGTAAATAATGAATACTCAGAACGAACAACACCATAGAAAAGAACTCAAGTTTCAAAAACGCTTTATTACTTTTCCATTTTTAGGATTTGCTTTGATTATTGCTATATTGAACATCGTTTTTCCTGACATTACTGTGATGGTAACTTTATTTGGTTTGTTTTTCCTTTATAATGCTTCGATTTTATTCGTTGTTTTTATTCATCATTTTAAACGGATAATGATTTTATCATTAATATTAACCATACTTTCCTTAGTATTATTTGGACTTACATTTTATTTATATGGTTTGACTAACCATTTTTTTAACTAGTCACGAGTAAATGACTTATAGAGCAAGCGTGATTATAACGAGGAGGTAATGCATGGAACAGTGGATTACACACTTTATGGAACAATATGGTTATTGGGGTATTGCTTTTTTAATTTTTCTAGAAAATGTCTTTCCGCCTATACCGTCTGAAATTATTTTAACTTTTGGTGGTTTTATGACTACTAAATCTGATTTAAGTTTTATTGGTGTGACCATTACGTCTACAATTGGTTCAGTTGTCGGTGCAATCGTCTTATACGGAATAGGAGCTTGGATTGGTGAACGCAATTTATATCGTTTTGTTAATCGATATGGAAAGTTTCTTCGTGTAAAAACGAAGGATATTGATAGAACAATACAGTGGTTTGATAAATATGGTTATTGGACTATTTTCTTCTGTCGTTTCGTGCCTTTGTTGAGAAGTTTAATCTCTATACCTGCTGGTTTAACAAGAATGAATCTACCATTATTTATGCTATTTACAACGATAGGAACATTAATATGGAATATTGTTTTAATTTATTTAGGTCAAGCAGTCGGCGGTAATTGGCATGCAATTGTGTACTATATGGATATTTATTCTCGCATTATATATATTGTACTGATTATCCTCGCCATTTTCATTATATGGAAATGGTTTAAGCGCCAACGCAAACATAAGTAAAGATGATAACTTAAGTTTATGAATTGCAATCATTGTTTAAAATGAATGCGTGTTATAATTTAATTGAGATATAAATTGCTTGATTAAGGGGATGTTTTTATGACCAAAAAGAAAATTTCCATAATAGGTGCTGGTAACACAGGCGCTACATTAGCATTTATTGTTGCGCAGCATGAGTTAGCTGATGTAGTGCTCATTGATCGACCAGATAACGAAGGACAAGTGAAGGGTAAGGCGCTAGATATATTCGAAAGCAGTCCGGTATATGGTTTTGATGCGAAAGTGACGGGTTCCGTGAATTACGCTGATACAGCCGATTCAGATATTGTTGTGATAACTGCAGGAAGTCCTCGTAAACCAGGTATGAGTAGAGATGACTTAGTACAAATTAATGAAAAAGTGATGTTCGATGTTACGAAGGAAATTGTAAAGTATTCACCGGATTGCAAAATTATCGTACTTACTAATCCAGTAGATGCGATGACCTATTCTGTGTTAAAAGCGTCAGGTTTTCCGAAAGAACGCGTGATTGGACAGTCTGGTGTATTAGATACTGCACGATATCAATCCTTTATTGCAGAAGCTTTAAATGTGTCAATAAAAGATATTAGAGGGCTTGTATTAGGCGGCCACGGTGATACAATGGTACCTTTAGTAAATTCAACCAATGTCAATGGTGTCCCTTTACATCAATTGTTGAATCAAACGCAAATAGAGCAAATTGTAGAACGTACAAGAAAGGGTGGCGCTGAAATTGTTGCTTTGCTTGGCAATGGTTCTGCATATTATGCCCCTGCGTCTGCAGTTTTTGAAATGATTGAAGCAATTCTAAAGGATCAACATCGTTTATTACCAAGTATCGCATTGTTAGAAGGAGAATATGGATTTTCTGATATCTGTTTAGGTGTACCAACTGTTTTAAGTGAAAAAGGTATCGAAAATATTGTTGAACTAGCACTTTCAGACAATGAACAGGCACAATTGCGCATCTCTGCAGACTCTGTAGAAGAAGTGAAACAAGCTTTGAAAAATCAATGATAAATAGATGACGTACATTAAAATAGAAGTATTTAGACAGCAGTTAAGTAGTAGCAAGTGTAGTATTTTACAGCATCAATTGAGTCTTTTATTGAGAATAAGATTTATTATCTAAGTCATATAAATAACTCCCGTTAAAGTTGACATTGAAAAATGAAAACTTAGACGGGAGCTTTTTTATATCAGTATTTTTAACTAGCACCTAAAAGTAGGCGAAATATCTATTTATATCTCAGACACGTATACTTAATCCTTAGCACATGTAATATTAGAACTGATGATACAATTCATTAACTGTTTACTATGTAAACGATAAATGATTACATTCTAAAGATACAAATGTATAGCGCAACATATTCGAAGAAAGTGAGTATATACATGTATTTTAGTCTGATCTTAACATGGATGGGTATATTCCACTTAGGGAAGCGACGCTCGTAATAAAATAATTGTAGGTAAAACAAACCGATTCCTAAGGGAAGGCACATCAAGATAATGCTGTGCGTATATGAGAATCCTACATCATGTAATAGATGACCAATGATTAGCTGCAATAAAATGAGTATAATAATTAAAATAATAATATTGAAAGTCATTTTGCACTACGCACTCCTTTCGCAAATGCATATATGATAATTTGCAATGCTACAAGTAATAAAATGAAGCACAAAGTATCAAATTTCAGGCTTGCCGCAACTTCATTAAAAATACGGAGTGGTTCATTAATAAGATAAACGGAATGTAAACGCAAGAAGCGACCGATGTAAATACCGAGTCCATTAAGGAACATCATTGCTACGATGATGAGTCGATTTAACCACATACGGTGTGTAAATTGCTCAATTTCTAAAAACATTAAAATTAATAGATACAGTGCGAGTAATACGGCTGCAACTAAAAATGCGAAATAGGCCCATTCAGTGATTAATAAACCCTGATAAAAATTAAATCTAAATTGATTTAAATGGATTAAGTCTGTAACCATATATAATGTATTAGGAACCATAAATACAAAAATAAGTGCAAATATAATAAAGAGCGGCCATTCGTATTTATAAATAGGTTTAAATAAATTCAAGAGTAAGCATAGTTCAAATGGCACATATGCTAGAAATAAATTTAATGTCATAAACGGAAAATAATGATTAAAAAATATTGAAATAATGATTAGAATAAGGAACACAGTTCTAGCAATATATCGAGCCGACATCAATACACCTACTTTCTTTTTAGTATGTCGTTGCTGATGAATGTATTAGTTTAAATGCTTATTATATACAATAATAAATATATCTCTACCTTAAATCGCATAACTTAAGAGAGGTGTTAGTTCAATTTGTTGAAATACAAGACTACATGATACATTTTTTGAAAATAAAATTCAACGAAAAGTACAAGTTGGATTCATAAAGATAAAATGTATAATTAAATAGTTGGAGAATGAATTCATATAAATTAATTAAACACCATAACATAGCAACTTATGACACGGTTGGATTAAAGCAGTAACGGTTAAATGCTAAATCATGTTTAAATCATATCCCAAATCATCATATTATATATTATAAAAGTAAAGTGAATTTTAATATTAACAAGATCTAAGTCAATAGAGGAGCACATTGCGTATTTTCTGAATTTACACTTTTAAGTGAATTTATGTAAAATAAATGGAAATACAGTTTATAAAAATACGTGCAGTTCAGACAACTACTCCTTAATGGATAAAAGAGTCTGAGGCAGCTATTTATGTCTCAGACTCAAATTAAGCATAATGAATAGTTGCGTATAGCACTTACATTCTTATTGGGTTGCATAGTTAGTGAATGATTTAAAAATAAAGGTAAGCACATTTTATTTATAAATCTAACAGATTCAAACCAATGGTTTCATTGTGTTTACGATTGATGTCTAGATTAGTCATTGTAATGATAATTTCAGCAGTTGCAGATACAACGGCTTTTGTTAAATGACCACTAAGTGTTTCATATTGATTGGTTCCAAATGTTGCGTGTAAATGTGCAAAGGGCTGTTCATCAATATGAGAAATGTTGCCCATTAAACCGATTAATTCTAATGGTTCATCAATTAATTTCTTCTCATATGTTTGTGTTTCTAGATTATAAAAGTTGAGCTCTGCGCTTGAACAAGCGCCAATACCACTGACTGTGCCAAACTTACCATTTTGTTCTCTAGCAATATCAGTTACAGCTTCTACAATATCTTCACCCTGTTCCAATACTAAAACAATCGTTTTGCCGTCTACTTGATAAATCATAAGAAACCTCCGTTCTGAAAATGGATTACACCACTATTATACAAGTTCTTATTAAGAGTTTGTATAATAGTGTTTATAGTAAATATTTTTTATTGTCATTTGCTATAGAACTGTTATAGAATGTTGTAATATTAAGGTTTTATCAATGTTATAAATAGCCAGCAATTTATATATTAAAAAAGAATGGAGTGAGAAACGTGAATAAGCAATTTATTATATTATATTTTAATATTTTTCTTGTCTTTTTAGGTATTGGTTTAGTTGTTCCGGTATTACCGGTTTATTTGAAAGACTTAGGCTTAAAAGGTAGTGACTTAGGTATACTCGTTGCTGTCTTTGCTTTAGCACAAATGATCATTTCACCATTTGGTGGTACGCTGGCAGATAAATTAGGTAAAAAACTGATTATTTGTATAGGTTTGGGTCTTTTTGCTATTTCAGAATTCTTATTCGCTGCAAGTCATACGTTCTCACTTTTAATCGTTTCTAGAATACTAGGTGGATTTAGTGCTGGTATGGTTATGCCGGGGGTAACAGGAATGATTGCTGATATTTCTGTAGGTAGAGATAAAGCGAAAAATTTCGGCTATATGTCAGCAATTATTAATTCGGGATTCATTTTAGGACCAGGGATGGGTGGATTTCTAGCAGAATTTTCACATAGATTACCGTTTTATGTGGCTGGTTTTAGTGGATGTGTGGCATTAATCTTATCGATTGCATTAATCAAAAATCCAAAGAACAGTACGCAAGATGGTTTCACTCAATATCAACCAGAATTACTATCAAAAATTAATTGGAAAGTATTTCTGACACCAATTATCTTGACACTTGTACTCGCTTTTGGCCTATCTGCTTTTGAAACGCTATTCCCATTATACACAGCAGATAAAGCACACTATTCACCATTAGATATTTCATTCGCGATTACTGGTGGTGGGATAGCCGGCGCAATATTCCAAGTGTTTTTCTTTGATAAATTCATGAAACATTTCAAAGAGTTAACATTTATCACTTATGCATTACTTTATTCTGCTATCATTTTATTGGCACTGACATTTGTTCATAGCTATTGGTCAATTATGATTATTAGTTTCATCGTGTTTATCGGATTCGATATGATCCGACCAGCGATTACAAACTATTTTTCTAATATTGCTGGAAATCGACAAGGTTTCGCAGGTGGGCTGAATTCTACATTTACCAGTATGGGCAACTTTATCGGGCCTCTTGTAGCAGGCACATTATATGATATCAATTTCGAATTTCCCTTATATATGTCAGTATTAGTAATGGTATTAGGTATGTTCGTTATATTTATAGAAAAAATGATTAGATCACGCTTCAGTAATATTTAAATTTTAAACAAGAACAAGTTGAATATGCAGATGTACCCTTCAGAGTTGACGTTAAAAAGTGGAAACTGTGAAGGGTTTATTTATGTAAAAAGGGGATAGTGAATGACTGTTTTCAGAAATAAATCATTTAAGTGTTTATGTCATAAGGCTAATACTAAAAACTGAAAACGAATATGACACTTGTATTAAATAAGCTAGACTTACGTAATATTCATGTAACAAAGATTACATTTGTTTTAAATTGTGTTCTATTTAAGTGTTTATAGAATAATCTGTGCTAACATGATAAGAAAAGTAATAAATGTAAGTAAGGGGATGAACTTGAAAAATTTAATGTTAACGATTATGGCGTTCCTTCTTGCTTGCTGTTTAGGTTTTCTTCTTTTTATAGCTACAAACCAACAAGCGCTTGCAAAAGTACATGAAACGATTTCTAGTATTTCAGTTGGAGAACAAAATGCTGAAGCTAAGGACAAAGCAAAACAAAAAGATAAGAATTCAATTAAGGCAGCGATGAAAGAAGAAAAAAATGAAGCGCCATATAATACAACAAACTATCAACCTATTGCCAAATTAACGACGCACGATTTAAAAGAGAACGAAACGGGACAAGCGAACTTACCGCAATTTTCTAAAGCACTAAATAAAGCACAGACGCTTGTGAATCATGACAATCATAAATCTAATCCATATAACGATTATGGTATCGATAGCACTTGCCAAGGTGTATATTATTATATTTTTACATTTAAAAATGAAGCAAAACCAAATACGTATTACAGAGTAACTGTAAGTGAAGACAATCAAGCGAGTATATTTGATAAATCGTATGTAGTGAATGACAATCAATCACCGTTACATTCGAGTATCTCTCCTCAAGAATCTGAAGTGATTGCACAAAAGCATGCTGTAGATAACCTAGGGGAAAATGTCGTTTTGAAAAAGGTTAAAGAATCTAAGGACGGCATGTACTATACTTTTCATGAATATAAAACACAAAGAGATTATAAAGTTGTTGTTAGTAAATCCGGGGATGTTATACAGCAACCTTCATTAAATTAAATATAGAAGTCTGGGACAAATATATATGTCTCAGGCTTTTTTCATTTAGGCAGTAGATGACTGAATTGAAAATGTAAAGTCCCACTTCTTTAAAGAACTACTTTTTTAATTTATGAAAATTAGTAGTTCTTATGCATGTGCTTTAGCTCAAGTAAACCATTACCATAGTCACCCTTGTCTTGTTTACATAGGTAGGACTACGAATTCTCAATTAAAAAATTTGTTTTCTGTCTCACTTCCTTCTATATTAGGGAAATCAGTATAAAGACACTCATATCAATGTTATGATGATAGTAATGAATAAAAAATAAATTGGATAGTTTATTTTCTGGTAGTAGTCATAAATATTAATAGGAAAAGGATGAGCGTTTTGAGAAAAATAAAGAAAGCAATCATACCAGCTGCTGGATTGGGTACACGTTTTTTACCAGCTACGAAAGCGATGCCCAAAGAGATGTTGCCTATTTTAGATAAACCTACGATTCAATACATAGTAGAAGAAGCGGCACGAGCAGGCATCGAAGATATTATTATAGTGACAGGTAAACACAAACGTGCCATTGAAGATCATTTTGATAATCAAAAGGAATTAGAAATGATTCTTCAGGAAAAAGGTAAAACAGATTTATTAGAAAAAGTTAAATATTCTACAGAACTTGCAAACATTTTTTATGTTCGACAAAAAGAACAAAAAGGACTAGGTCATGCAATATATTCGGCAAGACAATTTATTGGTGATGAACCATTTGCTGTCTTATTAGGTGATGACATCGTTGAATCAGATAATCCAGCTATTAAGCAACTGATTGAAGCTTATGAAGAAACTGGGAAATCTGTCATCGGTGTTCAAGAGGTGGATGAAGCACAAACACATCGTTATGGTATTATTGATCCACTACAAAAGTTTGGTAGAAAATATGAAGTGAATGAATTTGTAGAAAAACCAAAACAAGGCACTGCGCCTTCTAATTTAGCTATTATGGGGCGTTATGTTCTAACGCCTGATATTTTTGATTACTTAGCTACGCAAGGCGAGGGTGCAGGCGGAGAAATTCAACTCACTGATGCCATAGAACGCTTGAACAGAGCAGATCAAGTCTATGCATATGATTTTGAGGGCGACCGTTATGATGTTGGTGAAAAATTAGGTTTTGTAAAAACGACGATAGAGTACGCTTTAAAAGATGAATCAATGCATGATGAGTTAGTTGAGTTTATAAAAAAACTGAAGCTAAATTAAATGACGATGAATTTAAAAAAGCATTAGCTAAAAAGTTTAATGTAATGACGTCTTTTTAAAAGTCATATGGAGTGATTGATAATGAAGCAAAAGAAAACCAATGCAATGAGAATGCTTGACCGAAGTAAAATACCGTATGAAGTTAATACTTATGAAGTTTCAGAAATACATATGGATGGCGAAAGTGTAGCTGAAAAGGTAGGCGTGGATCCCGGTCTTGTATATAAAACCCTTGTACTTGAGAATACAAATCACGCTCATTTTGTGTTTGTTATTCCAGTTCGCGAATCTTTAGATATGAAAGCGGCAGCGCACGCGGTGGGAGAGAAGAAACTGCATTTAATGCCACTTGATGATTTGAAAAAAGTTACTGGATATATCAGGGGTGGTTGCTCACCTATTGGTATGAAACGCGCATTTCCAACGATAATAGATCAACAAGCAATGGACATCGATACCCTTTATGTAAGTGGTGGTGAACGTGGCACACAGATTAAAATAGATGTTAGAGACTTAATTAATGTGACGAAGGCAAAGGTCGTTGAAGTCATACATAAATAAAAGCATGTAATAACAAAGGGGCAGACAGGAATCTGATTATATATAGATTGCTGTCTGTCATTTTTTGTATATAAGTATTTAAGATAACTCAATTTGCAACCACATGATGAACTACAAACGAGTATTAGGTTTTAGATGAGCAAATAGCATGTTTGTTCATATTATACAAACGATAAAAGATTAAGTTTGCGATGATAAAAATTAACGTAGTGCTTTATTTGCTAATAACTAAAAATGACAATTAATAGAACTTTTAAGGTTGTATATGACTGTTTTTGATTGTTTTTGACGAAAAATGATTGAAAAAAGAAAGCGTAAACATTATAATGACATTGAGATGAGGTGAAGCGATGATAACGGAAAAACGCCATGAACTAATTTTGACTGAATTGTCAAAACAAGATTTTTTAACTTTACAAGAATTAATTGAACGCACAGGTTGTAGTGCTTCAACAATTCGGCGTGATTTATCAAAATTGCAGAAATTCGGGAAACTCAAAAGAGTACATGGAGGTGCAACGCTAAATCAATCATCTGCATTAGAACCTAACTTGGCGGATAAAAGAAGTACCAATTTAAGGGAGAAACAAGAAATTGGTAGGCTGGCAGCAAGTCAAATTGAAAATCGAGATTGTGTGTTTTTAGATGCCGGTTCAACAACATTGGAAATGATTCCTTATATCAAAGCGAGTGACATTATTGTTGTTACAAACGGCCTAACACATGTTGAAGAACTATTAAAACATGGCATCAGAACACTGATTATCGGTGGGGAAGTCAAATCTACAACATTTGCAACCGTTGGTGCGAGCGCTTTAGAAACATTGCGTCGTTATCGATTTGATAAAGTGTTTTTAGGAATGAATGGTATTGATTTGAAATATGGTTTGACGACACCAGATGAACAAGAAGCAATTATAAAGCATCATGCCATGCAATTAGGCACACAAGTTTATGTATTGATAGACCACGATAAATACGAAAAAGTTTATTTTGCACATGTACCTTTAGAAGAAGGGGTTTCAATCATTACTTCCAAAAAGGCACAATCACTTAAACAATTTCATCTGTTTGCTGGTCAATATAATTTTATTGGAGGCACATTATGATTTATACGGTAACTTTTAACCCTTCTATTGACTACATTATGTTCGCAAATGATTTTGAACTTAATGGATTAAATCGCGCCACGGAAACATATAAATTTGCAGGCGGTAAAGGCATTAATGTATCAAGAGTGCTTAAAACACTTGATGTATCATCAACGGCACTTGGATTTGCGGGTGGTTTTCCTGGTCAATTTATCGCAGAAACATTAGCTAAATCAGATATAGGTACGAACTTTGTACAAGTTAATGAAGATACAAGAATTAATGTTAAATTAAAAACTGGGAAAGAAACAGAAATTAATGCACCTGGACCGCAAATAACAGATGAACAGTTCGAAACATTGTTAACACAAATTAAAAAAACCACAAAAGAGGATACGGTTATAGTTGCTGGGAGCATTCCGAAAAGTGTACCGAATGATGCATATGAACAAATTGCTCAAATCACTAATGCAACGGGAGCCAAACTAGTGGTTGATGCAGAAAAAGATTTAGTTGAATCGGTATTAGGGTATCATCCTTTATTTATTAAACCGAATAAAGACGAGTTAGAAGTGATGTTCAACACTACGATTGAGACTGATCAAGATGTAATCAAGTATGCGACTGAAATATTAACAAGGGGTGCGCAATCGGTCATTATCTCGTTAGGCGGTGAAGGCGCAGTTTATGTCGATGCACAACAGAGCTTTAAAGCCATTGTGCCTAACGGTCACGTAGTTAATACAGTAGGATCAGGAGATAGTACGGTTGCTGGTATGGTTGCCGGTCTTGAGGCTGGATTGCCAATTAAAGAAGCATTTAAACAAGCAGTGTCTGCTGGAACCGCTACAGCATTTAACGAGGATTTGGCTACAGCAACTGCGATTGAAGATATTAAAAAGCAAGTCGTTATTACGACATTAGGTGGGAGTGAGTAATATGAGAATTACTGAGTTATTAACAAAAGATACAATTGCTATGGATTTATCAGCTTCAGACAAAAATGGTGTTATCGATGAATTAGTCAATCAGCTGAATCAGGCAGGTAAATTGAATGATTTAACAAGTTTTAAAGAAGCGATTCATAATCGTGAATCCCAAAGTACAACAGGTATTGGTGAAGGTATAGCGATTCCACATGCTAAAGTAGCTGCAGTTAATACACCTGCAATCGCATTTGGTAAGTCTAAAATAGGTGTGGATTATCAAAGTTTAGATATGCAACCAGCACATTTATTCTTTATGATTGCAGCACCTGAAGGCGGTGCTCAAACACATTTAGATGCTTTAGCTAAATTATCTGGAATTCTGATGGATGAAAATGTCAGAGCATCATTATTACATGCGGAGTCACCAGAAGAAGTCCTTAACATTATCGATAAAGCTGATGATGAAGCAACGGAAGAAGAAGCCGCAGAAGCACAAGGCACGCCTGCTTCAACTACGGATTCAAACGAGCCATACATTTTAGCTGTAACAGCGTGTCCAACCGGTATCGCGCATACGTATATGGCACGTGATGCTTTGAAAAAACAAGCTGAAAAAATGAACGTTAAAATAAAAGTAGAAACAAATGGCTCAGGTGGTATTAAGAATCACCTGACTGACGAGGATATCCAAAACGCAACAGGTGTCATCGTAGCAGCGGATGTACATGTTGAAACAGATCGTTTTGATGGTAAAAATGTCGTGGAAGTACCTGTAGCAGATGGGATTAAACGTCCAGAAGAATTAATTCATTTAGCGCAAGATACTTCGCGTAAACCATTTGTAGCTAAAGGTGGTAATACGGGAAATAAAGGCGCAGCAAGTAATGAAAAACAAGGTGTAGGTAACACAATATATAAACACTTGATGAATGGTGTTTCTAATATGTTACCACTTGTTATTGCTGGTGGTATCTTAATGGCGATTGCTTTCTTATTTGGCGCAAATTCATTTGATCCAAAGAGTTCTGAATACAATGCCTTTGCTGAGCAATTGTGGAATATAGGTAACAAGAGTGCATTCATGTTTATTATTCCTATTCTTGCTGGTTACATTGCACGTAGTATTGCGGATAAACCAGGTTTTGCATCAGGACTTGTAGGTGGTTTGCTTGCTAGTACAGGAGATTCTGGATTTATCGGTGGTATCATTGCAGGTTTCTTAGCAGGTTACTTAACATTAGGCATTAAGAAATTAACAAGTGGTATGCCACAATCATTAGAAGGATTGAAACCAACGTTAATATTCCCAGTACTGTCTGTGTCTATTACTGGTTTGCTTATGATTTATGTGATTAATCCACCAGCTTCTTGGTTGAATAATACATTATTGAATGGTTTACAAAGTTTATCTGGCACGAATATTATGTTACTCGGATTAGTCGTCGGTGCAATGATGGCAATTGATATGGGAGGACCGTTTAATAAAGCGGCCTATGTGTTCTCAGTAGCTGCATTAACAGAAGGAAATGCAGCACCTATCACGGCAGCAATGATTGGAGGTATGGTGCCACCACTTGCTATTGCGACAGCGATGTTAATCTTCCGTAAAAAATTCACCAAAGAACAAAAAGGTTCTATTGTACCAAACTATGTAATGGGCTTGTCCTTTATTACAGAGGGTGCCATTCCGTTTGCAGCCGCTGACCCACTTAGAGTTATCCCATCAATGATGGTTGGCTCAGGTGTAGCCGGTGCCATTGCATTAGGCCTAGGCTCTTCAATTCAAGCACCACATGGTGGAATTATCGTCATCTTAGGTACGGACTTTAGTCATGTGTTGCAATCACTTATCGCAATAATTGTTGGCGCTATCGTGGCAGCAATCATTTATGGTTTATTAAAACCAAAATTAACGCAAGATGAAATACAATCTTCAGAAGCTATGAATGAGTAAAGTAGATTTATCGTAATAGCTTAGATTAAAAAAGTCAGAAACGTCTCATGTCATGAGTGCGATTTCTGGCTTTTTTGTTTTATGAATTTTAGGATTAAAAACTTTTGAATATAATATTGGCACTTGATTTGGTAAAATGTGAATAAAGACTGCAATAAAGATGCATAGAGTAAATAAACTTAAAGAAGGTTGAAAAAATGAGCGAATATGTTATTGAAAATGGACGGATTTATACTGAGACAGAGACAATAGAGCGAGGCTACCTCGTTATTAACAATGAGAAAATAACTGAAATTAAATCGGGAGACTATCACGGAAATTTAACAACAATTGATGCGCAAGGACAACATATTATACCTGGATTTATAGATATTCATATGCATGGTGGATATGGGGAAGATGCTATGGATGCTTCTTATGATGGGTTGAAACGTTTATCTGAATCACTATTGTCAGAAGGAACTACGAGTTATCTAGCGACGACAATGACGCAATCTGATGAAAACATCACGAAAGCATTAGAAAATATAGTGAATTACCAAAAAGCGCAAGATCAATACAATGCAGCAACTATTGTCGGTGTACATTTAGAAGGACCGTTTATATCTGAACATAAAGTAGGCGCACAAAATCCAGCTTATGTTCAAAGACCTACTGTCGCAAAAGTTGAACAATTTCAAACCACAGCTAATAATCAAATAAAAGTAATTACCTTTGCACCAGAAGTTGAAGGTGCGCATGAAACACTAGAGGCATTACATAAAGAGATTCAATTTTCAATTGGACATACAGTCGCTACTTTTGATGAGGTAAATGATGCTGTTACACATGGTGCCAAACATGTTACACATCTTTATAATGCTGGAACATCATTTGAACACCGAGAGCCAGGGGTCTTTGGTGCTGCTTGGTTGAATGATCAATTAAGTACGGAATTGATTGTTGATGGTGTTCACTCACATCCTGCAGCCGTTAAAATTGCCTATAAACAAAAAGGAAATGCGCGATTCTTTTTAATCACAGATGCTATGAGAGCTAAAGGCATGCCTGATGGAGAATATGATTTAGGTGGGCAAAATGTAATTGTTAAAGGGTCCGAGGCGCGTTTAGCTTCTGGCGCATTAGCGGGAAGTATATTGAAAATGAATACCGGCTTGAAAAACTTAATCAACTTTACAGGTGATACATTAGATCATTTATGGCGTGTAACGAGTCTAAACCAAGCGATAGCTTTAAATATTGATACACAAACAGGCAGTTTGGAAGTTGGGAAAGATGCAGATATTGTCATAGTCAATGACGATATCGACGTGCTAGCAACGATTAAATCTGGTAAGATTCACAAGTTTAAATCAGTACTTTAATGTAATAATAAATCTTTTTGAAAATTGATTTTAAGAATGGATTAATTACAAAAGTTGACTTAAGTTGTCATTTAGGTTTAAATGTTATGTTAGAATATTGATTTTTAAGCATGTAAATAACAAGAACTGTATCCATTATGATAAAATAAAAGAAATGCGTATTTTTAGGGAGGTGTCGCAATGGGGAGGATTTAGTATTCAACATAGTCATGCATAATAAAAAAAATACTTATGTTCGGTCACCTTTTGTGACACGAAATATGGAGGTGAATCCCTAGAAATAGGGAACTAATTGGAAACAGTGACCATAATGAATTTAGTAATATTTTTTCTTTTAATAGCATTAACAACGGTATTCGTAGGATCGGAATTTGCTTTAGTAAAAGTGCGTAGTACAAGAATCGATCAACTCGCTGCGGAAGGTAATGGTAGCGCACGCGTAGTTAAAAAAATGATAAAAAATCTAGACTATTACTTATCGGCATGTCAACTCGGTATAACAGTAACGTCATTAGGTTTAGGTTGGTTAGGTGAACCAACTTTCGACAAATTATTGCATCCATTATTTGAACTGATTCATTTACCAGATGCTTTAACTACTACAATTTCATTTATCGTATCCTTTATTATCGTGACATACTTGCACGTAGTATTGGGTGAGTTGGCACCGAAGACATTAGCGATTCAACATACTGAAAAATTAGCATTGTTATATTCAAGACCACTTTATTATTTTGGTGTCGTTATGAAACCATTAATTTGGTTAATGAATGGTTCAGCAAGGATGATTATTCGTATGTTCGGCGTTGACCCAGATGCGAATAACGATGCAATGTCAGAAGAAGAAATAAAAATCATAATTAATAATAGCTATAACGGTGGAGAAATCAATCAAACAGAATTAGCTTATATGCAAAATATTTTTTCATTCGATGAAAGACAGTCTAAAGATATCATGGTTCCCCGTACACAAATGATTACAATGAATGAGCCATTTAATGTAGACGAATTGTTAGAAACGATTAAAGAACATCAATTCACACGTTATCCAATCACAGCAGATGGAGATAAAGACCATGTGAAAGGCTTTATTAATGTTAAAGAATTTTTAACAGAATATGCTTCTGGTAAACAAATTAAAGTAAGTAACTACATTCATGATTTACCTATGATTTCAGAAACAACACGTATTAGTGATGCACTGGTACGTATGCAGCGTGAACATGTTCATATTAGTTTGATAATTGATGAATATGGCGGTACTGCTGGTATCTTGACAATGGAAGATATATTAGAAGAAATTGTTGGTGAAATCCGTGATGAGTTTGACGATGATGAAGTCAATGATATTGTTAAAGTAACGGAAAATAGATACCAAATTAATGGTCGTGTGTTATTAGATGATTTAAACGATCAACTTGGCATTGAATTTGAGGATTCAGAAGATATAGATACCATTGGCGGTTGGTTACAAGCACATAATACCAATTTACAGCAAAATGATTATGTGGATACTGAATACGATAGATGGGTTATTTCAGAAATTGATAATCATCAAATTATCACAGTTATTTTAGAATTAGAACATAATAAAACAAGACCAACTTTAGAAGAACTTGAAGAAGAAGAAGAAAATGATTAATCTAATTCCAGTTTCAGATGGAATAGTTATACGAAATCCTGACATAGCATCAATGCTTTGTTGGGGTTTTTTGATTTTTATATATATGAAAAGATGATATAGTGTATTTTAATAACAGTATTGGTAATATGTGCAGGATTTAGAAGCATAAATGAAAAGGGGTTTGAATTATGTTAGAAGACGTATATTATTTAAACAACGGTTATCCTATGCCGAAAGTTGGATTAGGTGTCTATAAAATTACTGATGACGAAATGAATGTTTCAGTAGCAACAGCACTAGATGCTGGTTATCGTGCATTTGATACTGCCTATTTTTATAAAAATGAAATAGCCTTAGGCAATGCATTAAAAAAAGCTGACATTCCGCGTGAAGATTTATTTATCACATCAAAATTATGGAATGATTATCAGGGTTATGACCGTACAATTGAATTTTTTACTAAATCTATTGAAAATTTAGGTACTGATTACCTAGATTTATTTTTAATACATTGGCCATGTGAAGCAGATGACTTATTTATAGAAAGTTATAAAGCTATGGAGGCATTATATGAAGCGGGTAGAATACGTGCGATTGGTGTATGTAACTTTAAACAACACCATTTAGAGAAATTAATGAGTGAAACAGATATCGTGCCAGCTGTGAATCAAATTGAAGTACATCCTTACTTTAATCAACAAGAACTGCAAGCATACTGTGATAGTAAAGATATTGCTGTTACAGCGTGGATGCCGTTGATGAGAAATCGAGGTTTACTTGAACATGAAGTCATTTTAAAACTAGCAGAACGCTATGAGAAGACACCGGCTCAAATTGTGTTACGTTGGCACCTTGCACATAACCGACTTATTATTCCAAAATCAAAGACACCTGAACGTATTAAAGAAAATTATGATATCTTCGATTTTAATCTTGAGCTCACAGATATCGCAGAAATTGATGCAATGAATCGTGATGAAAGACAAGGTAAAGATCCAGATGAAGTACGCATCGGTACATTAAAATAAACGAAAGATGAGTCTGGGACATAAATAGTTGTCCCAGACTCTTTTTCGTTTAGGCAGTAGATGACTGAATTGAAAATACGCTTATATCAAGCTTTTTTCAATCCTAGTCATCCTTGCCGGGGTTGGACTACGAAATCTCTATTAAAAAATTTGATTTCTGTCCCACTCCCTTTATTTATTGTTGCAATGGTTATTGTTTTCAAATAATTCCAATAGTTGATAGACTTAATGTAACAATTTATATCTTTAATCATTTTAAATTTCAGTCAATATGATTAATTGAGTAAAAAATCGTTTTTACTGAGTTTATGAACATTAAATTGACATGAACGTGTTAATTTAAGCAAAGGCAGAAACTAAGCATATACATTAAGTTTTACCATTGAACATTAAGGCTATATAAAGATTGTGTAAATTTAATTGATTTAGATAGCATGATGTAGGTGGGAATTGATAAAGTAAAATTGAAGTAATTGAAATGAAGGTGTTTAGGTATGCAAATGAGAGTTATAGTACCTTGTTATAATGAAGGTGAAGTGATTTTAAAAACGTATGAAAAATTGACTGAGATTTTATCGAAAGATAGTCAGTACCATCACTATGACTACGATATATTATTTGTAGATGATGGTAGTAAAGACAAAACAATTAATTATATACAAGATATGGCTACAAAAGATCATCACGTGAAATTTATTTCATTTAGCCGAAACTTTGGTAAAGAATCTGCAATGATAGCTGGCTACCAACATAGTAAAGACTGTGATGGTGTGATTATGATAGATGCCGATTTACAACATCCGCCGGAACTCATCCCTCAGATGATTGAAGGTTATATGGACGGTTACGATCAAGTGATAGCTAAGCGTGATAGAATTGGTGAAAAACAATCCAGAAAAGTAATGACTAAAATTTATTATAAATTAATTAATCATTTTGTTGAAGATATTAAACTAGAAGACGGTATTGGAGACTTTAGATTACTGAGTCAACGTGCTGTTATATCACTCACACAATTAGATGAATATAATCGTTTTTCAAAAGGATTATATGAGTGGATTGGTTATAATACCAAAGTGTTTACGTATGAAAATGTAGAGCGTGAAGATGGCGAATCAAAATGGTCATTTAGTAAATTATTAAATTACGGTATAGATGGCTTAATTTCTTTTAATAATAAACCATTACGGGCCATGATATATCTCGGGCTTATCGTGTTCTTTATTAGTTTACTTTATATAGGATACATTTCAGTCGGTATTATGATTCGTGGTGTGGAAACGCCAGGTTATTTCTCTACGATTGCCGCTATCTTATTACTCGGTGGGATACAGTTGATATCCATTGGTATTGTAGGCGAATATATTGGACGTATTTATTATGAAGTGAAACAACGTCCAAAATACATCGTCCAAGCAACGAACTTTAACTATGCGTGTGATAATAATAAACAAAATATAAATCAAGACATTAACCATGAAATCGAACGCAACGATCGACAACATGAAATGTCTGAAAAAAGTAAATCAGAAAAAGAATTAATTAAAAACAGATGAGTTACCTGTTAATTGTTAAGCGTATTGAAAGTTAGTGTGCGTAATGATTTTGCAACACACGCGATACAAGGTGGACACTTGATAAGTGGCTAGCTTGTATCGCTTTTTTATTTATATAAAGTGCAATTAGGACTAATAATATTATGATAAATGGTCTACAAAGACATAGAAAAAAAGCCAATTTCAATTATTCGAAATTGGCTTTTAAAAATTGCGATTATTTTTTACGTAATTTACCAAAAATAAATGATACAACTGCTACTAAGATAATTGTACCGATAAGTGCTGGGAACACAGCGATGCCACCTAAGTGCCAACCCCAATCTCCAAGTAGCCAAGAACCTAATGCTGAACCAACGATACCAGCAATAATATTACCTAAAATACCACCTGGAATATCTTTACCGACGATACCACCAGCAATCCAGCCGATTAAACCACCGACAATTAACATAAGAATAAAGCCCATAATGATTTACCTCCTTTAATAAAAACTTAATTAACTGTTATCATATACCACAAAATATAATATCTTAATCATTTATTAGAAAAAAATATATTCTGCCATAATAAAAACCCGATAAATAGTAAATGAATTATGATGAAAGCATACCAATAAGGTGTTAATAAGGTCATTATCGTAAAGGAAAGTATAATCAATAATTGCCCGACAAAGATAGGGCGCTTAATCCGATTCATAGGTTTAAGTTGTTCTTTTTCTTTTGGCTGAAAGGTACTATAAAATAGTAAAATTGCTCCAATAAGGAAAATAGCTGGCGCTAAATAAGGGATAGACATGTAATAAGAATCATGACTCGTACTATATGTAAGAATGAGTGAAGTACTCAAAATGATTGTGAGTACAACTGCGATAAATTTTTGGTCTGTTACCTTGAAAGCAGCTACTTTTCGGTCTAGATATAATTGTAATAATGTCCAAATTATTAGTTGACCACATGTATAAAATACGATGTAATCATATTCTCCAACTAGAAATATATTAATAATACTGTTGAGACAGATTGCTATTAGTATAGAGCTAAACTTTAGTTGTTTAAAATTCTGACGATATAAATCAATACCAAGTATGATGCATATCGCAGCGATATTTATAATGATATTAATCGGCATGATGCTCTCCTAACCTAGATACTTCATTGAAACATTATATCAATTAAGTTAAAGTTAATCATTTAATTTCGTGTCTTTAATTAAAAATTATCCAATATAGTTTGAATAAGAATAACTTGATATAAATGAATGAAATGATGTCTACAGTGATAATCCACTATATAATATTTGCATCACAAAAAAAGCGATTCGTTATATAGACAAAGAGCATTATACAACGGATCGCATTCAATACTCAATTTAAACACCTTTTTTGTTACTCCAAAGCAGTGTGTGTAATTGAGGTAATACATATACATTATTCATATCACTACTCACCATCACACGGTCTACCAATGTTTCATATAATGATAATAATTTTTCAGTGTGAGCTTCTACATGCTCGCCATCTAAATAGGGATTTCCGACCTGTAAATAGAAAGGCACAGTAGGATAACGATGATGAATCATCTTAGCGAATTGGTAGTCTTCGTCATCAAAGATTACAACTTTCAAGTTCAATGATTCCGGCACACATTGCTCGATGACTTCATCTAGAATAGGGAGATTAGGTTTCATTTTTGAACTTGGTGGTTTGGGGCTAATAGTTAAGTCATCAATTTGAGTCATCCATGGTTGGAATTTGCTACCTTGTGTTTCTAAAGCACTTTGAATCCCTTTGTCATCAAATAAATCTACTAATTGTTGAATGCCTTTAATTAAAGCAGGATTTCCACCAGATATAGTGACATGATTAAATGAATCGCCAGCAATATGATAAAGTTGGTCATATATTTCTTCAGCTGACATCATTCTAATATCTTCTTTAGCACTACCGTCCCAAGTGAAACTTGAATCGCACCAACTACAACGATAATCACACCCTGCTGTACGCACAAACATGGTCTTTCTACCTATCACGCGTCCTTCACCTTGAATAGTTGGGCCAAATATTTCTAAAACGGGTATTTTACTCATGTTTTGTCTCCTTTGGTCGATAAACAACATAACTGGTAGGCGTTTCTCTGACATAGACCTGTAAACATTTAGGTTGGTTGTCACGTTGATTCAACGAAGTTTGAACCATTTCATAAATAGTTTGGGCAACGATTTCGGTAGAAGGGCTTTTGCCTTCAAATTGCGGTAAATCATTAAGTAAATAATGATCAAATTGGCCATGAACCAATTGTTTCAATTCACTAAAATTCACTAAGAAACCATTGTGATCTAAAGTGTCACCAGCAATTGTTAAATTTACAAAGTATGTGTGACCATGTGTACGCATGCATTTTCCTGCATCCTCACTTGGTATGTAATGTGCGGCAGAAAAATTAAAGTCTTTATTTAGTTCGAAGCTATAGGGATGTTGTACGCTTGGATAATTTTGTTGGAACATATTAGTCCACTCCTTTTTCCGCTAGATAAGCATTTAAACCATTTGCTCTTAATTGACAAGCTGGACATTCTCCACAGCCATCTCCAATGACGCCGTTATAACAAGTTAACGTATTGTAACGGATATAATCTAAAACGCCTAAATCATCGCTTAAAGCCCATGTGGCTTTTTTATCTAACCACATTAATGGTGTATGAATGACGAAGTCTTTATCCATAGAAAGTGATAATGTGACATTCATTGATTTAACAAAGCTATCTCTACAGTCTGGATATCCTGAAAAGTCAGTTTCGCAAACGCCGGTAATAATATGTTTGGCATTGGTTTGGTAAGCTAATGCACCAGCAAATGAAAGGAATAATAAATTTCTTGCAGGTACAAAGGTATTTGGAATACCATCATCACCAACCTCGATGTCTAAGTCGTGTTGCGTTAATGCATTGGGTGTAAGTTGTGAAAGTAATGACATATCAAGTAGATGATGCTTCACACCTTGTTCATCTGCAATTTGCTTTGCGACTTCAATTTCGGTGTCATGTCTTTGGCCATATGCGAATGTGACAAGTTCTACCGACTCAAAATGTTTTTTTGCCCAAAATAAGCACGTCGTACTATCTTGACCACCACTAAATACGACGATGGCTTTGTTATTGTCTAATGTTTGTTCTGACATTTGTCTTGCACTCCTTAAAAATAGTCGAACTAACTGGTACAGGGTTTAGATAAGCGCATAAAAAAACGCCTATCTCTATAAAAAAGACAGACGTTGTACATGTGTCTAGTTTTTTATAGAGGGTATCAGCTAGGAACCTCTTTATATTCATTTATAACGTGATTCAGAATAATATATTTAAACTGTAAAATCAAGCTAATATTTGTGATAATAAGTATAACAGACTATTGAACATTTTTAAAAAGAGGTGACAACATGATATTAATTATTGATAATAAAGATTCGTTTACTTATAACATTGTAGACTATGTAAAACAAAGTTATCGTGGCTTAATCGAAGTGATAGACGTTACGTATTTAACAGTAAATAAAATATATGAGCTAGCACCTAAAGCAATTATTATTTCTCCGGGGCCAGGTGCGCCCAGAGATTATCCATTATTAAATGAGGTTATTAAAACATTCTCTGAAGCAATGCCCATACTAGGTGTTTGCCTTGGCTTCCAACAAATTGTGACTTATTTTGGTGGCGATATTATCAAAAGTGATAAACCGATTCATGGGCATACTACTCAAATTCGACATAGTGGCAAAGGTCTATTTCATCAATTACCGGAAACTTTTAAAGTTATGCGCTATCATTCTTTAAAAGCACATGCACAAACTTTTCCGAATACATTAGAAATTACTGCAATCAATGAAGACAATATTATTATGGGATTAGAACATAAAGTATTACCTATATATGGCGTTCAATATCATCCTGAATCAATCCTAAGTGAACATGGGTTAACACAAATACAAACATTTATAAATATAGTGGAGGCGTATCATGCAAATACACTTTAATTATCGTTATACATTAGATGAAGAAAATCATGAAATGCATCAATATTTACTCACACAGTGTACAGATAAAAAAGTAGCTCCGAACATTGAAACGGTTGGGGAAGTGATTTCTTTTGCAGAAGCTAAGCAAAAAGCAGGTTATTATGTTGCGCTTTATATAGCCTATGAAGCGGCACCGTATTTTAATTCTCAAATGTCTACAGTGAAAATTGAAGATGCGTATATATATGCAGCAGCTTATGCGTTTGATCAAGCTACGGATGCTGAAAAACAAAATGACAAACAACCACCGCAACAGAAATGTAATTTTAAATTTAAACACCCATCGTCTCAACTGGTAGAACATATTAAAATGATTCAATCGGCGATTATTGAAGGCAATACATATCAAGTAAACTACACAACACGTTTAACAGATCAAATACGACAACCCATTGCAGATTTATATTATACGTTATTACAACAAAATCATGGTTTTTATGCTGCACTTATAGACACAGAAGAAATACAAATTGCCTCTATGTCACCCGAATTATTTTTCCAACGAGGACCTTTTAAAAACAAAGCAGATGTACTATTAAGTAAACCAATGAAAGGGACAATCGCACGAGGTAAAACGAAAGCAGAAGACCAACTTAACCAAATGACACTGGCACAATCAGCAAAAGATAGAGCGGAGAACGTGATGATTGTAGATTTATTACGTAATGATATGAGTCGAATTGCAAAGACTGGAACCGTAAAGGTCTATAAACCTTTTCATATCGAAACGTATAGCACCGTTTTTCAAATGACTTCAATGGTAACAAGTGAACTTAGTAGCAAGACAGATTTAATAGATGTATTAACTGCTTTATTCCCATGTGGTTCAATTACCGGTGCACCTAAATTGAATACGATGCAATATATTAAAGATTTAGAACAGACACCGAGACATGCTTATTGTGGCACAATAGGCTTATTATTGCCGGAGGGTAAATCTATTTTCAATGTGCCAATTCGCACAATACAATACTTAAATGATGAAGCAATTTATGGAGTGGGTTCAGGGATTACTATTGATTCTATACCTGAAAATGAAGTGCAAGAATTTAAAGATAAAACAAAAATACTGGAGAGATTATAATGCAGCTATTTGAAACTTTGCGTATGGAAGCAGGTAAATTACCAAGATTGTCTTATCATAAAGCACGAATGGAGCGGTCAGCAGCACGATTAGGATTCAAGTTTGATGGTGATTTATGGCAAAATGAGATCAATACCATCATTGAAAAACATCCAGTAGGACATTTTAGAACGAAACTTATTCTAAATCCAGATGGCACAATGCAACATGTCGTTGCAGATTTATCAGATAAAAAGGCATTTACAGCAAAATTTCAACAATTACAAAATCATATACCTAGATCAGTAGTAATCAACAAAACAACGCAAAGAGACCACTTAGCGCACATGCATGAGACAGACCTTATACTACTTTATGATGAAAAGGGTAAAATATTAGAATTTGATATTGGGAATGTAGCTATTAAAGAAAATAATCAACTTTTTACACCTGTTTATGAAGCGGATTTTTTACTCGGTTGTAAGCGACAAGAGATGATCGACAATGGCGCATTGCTAGAAAAAAACTTTTATTTAAACGAATTAAAGGAAAAAGTTGCGCAAGGCAAGGTATCCCTTTTTCTGATAAATAGTTTGAGAGAGGTTGCCGACGTAGAAATTTATCTATAGAATATAAAAAGTATAAACATGGTGTAGTAAATAAAATCATAAAGTGGTTTAATCATGAATTGAGTAAATAAAATAAGGGCAAAATAACAGTAGAATGTGAGTGAAGCAAAATGATGATACTAGCTTGGATACTAGTAATTATTATAATTTCTGTCATTACCAAATGGGTAGTACATTTATTAACACAACGACAAAGCATTTACTTAACTAAGTTGGTCATTACGACATCATGTATCATTCAGTTTATTATTGTCTTTTTTTTGATGAAAGCAATCGTACATTATCTGGCACAAGCATTAGATGTATTTTATCGATAGTAACAAATTATGAGGTGAGCCTATGAAAATATATAGTCAAGGGGACCAAGCTATTGTGGTTTCTATAGAAAAAGAGGTCTCTAAAGATTTAACTGAAGATTTATTAGCTTTGAAAAAGTATTTAGCAGATAAACAATATCCATTTATTACTGAAATTGTGCCGACGGAATCAGATATGATGATTTGTTATGATGCACGTGACATGATCAAGCACCACCATATACAGTCTCCATTCTTATATATGAAAGCATTGATGCAAACTATACAATTAGAGATTAAACATGAAGACGCGCCCGCACCTTCAATAGAAATACCAGTTATTTATGGAGGAGAATATGGTCCGGATTTAGACGCTTTATTAGCACATTATAAATTGGACTTTGAAAAATTTGTAAAATTACATACGCAACCAACATATTTTGTTTCTATGATGGGCTATACACCAGGGTTCCCTTATTTGACTGGCATGTCTAAACGTTTATTCGTCAATCATACTGGAGGTAATAAAACCTTCATACCTGCAGGATCAGTTATTATCGAAGGCAAAAAGACGGGGATTACGACGACAGATACTTATGGTGACTGGTTAGTGATCGGTTATACACCTGTAAAATTATTTAATCCAGAATTAGAAGATTTCACCAAACTTAAGCTTGGTGATAATGTTGTATTTCAAGCAACGACAGAGGAATCGCTGGATTTAGGAGGCTTTGAACCATGTCAATCATAATAGAAGGCGAAGGGTTATTTTCTAGTTTTCAAGATTTTGGACGAAAAGGCTATGAACATGACGGTGTGATTCCAGGTGGTGCCTTAGATCCGCTTTCCCATGAAATAGCAAATAGATTAGTAGCCAATGATAAACATGAAGCTACATTGGAAATGACAAATAGAATGGCAAGCTTTCGTTTTACGGAGCCTACATTAATTGCTATGAGTGGTGGCAGCTTTAAAGCTGAGACAGCACATATGAAAGTCTTGCCAAACAAATTATATTTAATGGAAAAAGGTGACGTCCTAGCATTTACTGAAACGAAGCATACATCTCGGGTGTATTTGGCAATAGGTGGCGGTTTCGAGTTAGATGAATGGTTAGGTTCAACATCAACAGATTTTAAATCGAATATCGGTGGTTTCCATGGACGAAGTTTAAAAAAAGGTGACGAAATCAATATGAAACGTGATTATACCGAGCGTCATCATAAACTTTTTGAGAATTTAGAAGAAACACATCAAACTGACTGGGGAATTGATGGCTACGCATTGTCCTTTAATTATATGTCTGATGTGTTCCATGTTATTAAAAATAAAGGCACAGAAGACTTTGAACAAAAAGCATTAAGTCGATTTACATCTGGTGAATATAAAGTGACGAGTAAAGCGAACAGGGTCGGCATGTATGTAGAAGGTAAACCAGTAAAAGCTTTCTATGAAGATATGCCTGCGCATCAATCAGTACAAATTGGCACGATACAAGTTAAAAGAGATGGCACACCCATTATTTTACTGAACGATCATTATACACTGGGTAGTTACCCCCAAATTGGTACAATTGCAAGCTATCATTTAACTAAATTAGGACAAAAGCATCAAGGTACTAAATTGAAGTTCCAATTTATCGATGTAGAAAGCGCGGAGAAAAATTTAATTAAATACACAAATTGGTTGAATCAACTATTTCATGGTATTGAGTATCGTATGCAATTAGAAATGCTCAAATAACAGTGTTGAACTGAAATTGAACAATTAAACTTTAGTGAGCTGTAATCAACAAGTGTATCTTGTTGGATTGCAGTTTTTTTATTTATATCAGTATCTATCACTGGAGTGAAGATTAAATTATGATGACATACGACTCAAGCCTGATTAATATACATAATATGCAGCGTATAATTAAATGGCATATTAATAATTAATAACCAGTTAACATCGTTTTAATAAGCCGTTAACAAAGTATTTATTTAGTCCTTAAATACATAAAAAAGTGTGTTTTTACTTGATGTTCAACTGGATTTGCTTTATATTTATTAATTGAACTGTGTGCGTTTTGTTACGAATGCATTACAAATGATTGAAGTTTGTAAATGACTCGTAAAACACGACGTTAATTAAATCAATATAGTTTAAATATGCCAACTTAATGGATATTTAAAAAATTAAATTTAAAAAATGAAGTAATACACTGACTTTATTATTAATAAATTATAATCTGATTTGAAGATTTTAATAAATATTAGCCAGAAGTATCATCAACAAACCAAATAAGGACGCAGACTGAGTTAGAGATATCAACATCGCTAACAAGTTTATTGAAAAAAGTAACTTAGCCATTCTATACAAGGTTTGGATTGTATTCCAGCCATTATTAATCTATATCGGGGGATAAAAACATGAAATTGCACAAAAAGAAATTGACTCTTTTTGCGTTTTTTATTTTAACAGTATTAACTGTCACTTTAAAAACGTATTTTTCATACTATGTTGATTTTTCTTTAGGTGTTAAAGGATTAGTTCAAAACTTAATCTTATTAATGAATCCATACAGTTTAATCGCATTAGTACTAAGTATTTTCTTATTTTTCAAAGGTAAGAAAGCATTTTGGTTCATCTTTATTGGTGGCTTTATATTAACGTTCTTACTATATGCAAATGTTGTATACTTCAGATTCTTTTCTGATTTCTTAACATTTAGTACATTGAATCAAGCTGGGAATGTTGAATCTATGGGTGGTGCAGTGACGGCATCATTCAAATGGTATGATTTTGTATACTTTATTGATACAATCATTTACTTATTCGTTTTAATCTTTAAACAAAAATGGCTTGATAAGCGCGTGTTCAGTAAGAAATTTGTTCCAGTCGTGATGGCTGCTTCAATCGCATTATTCTTCTTGAACTTAGCGTTTGCTGAATCAGATCGTCCAGAATTATTAACGCGTACATTTGACCATAAATATTTAGTTAAGTACTTAGGACCATATAACTTCACTGTTTATGATGGTGTTAAAACAATACAAAATAATCAACAAAAAGCATTGGCAAACGAAGATGATTTAACAAAAGTATTGAATTACACAAAACAAAAGCAAACTGAGCCTAATAAAGAATATTTTGGTGCAGCTAAGAAGAAAAATATTATTAAAATTCACTTAGAAAGTTTCCAAACGTTCCTAATTAATAAAAAAGTGAACGGTGAAGAAGTAACGCCTTTCTTAAACAAACTTTCAACAGGTAATGAAGGCTATAGATACTATCCAAACTTCTATCATCAAACTGGTCAAGGTAAAACATCGGATTCAGAGTTTACAATGGATAACAGTTTATTCGGCTTACCTCAAGGGTCAGCGTATTCTCTAAAAGGTGATAATACTTACCAATCGTTACCTGCTATATTAGATCAACAACAAGGTTATACATCTAGTGTTATGCATGGTGACTACAAAACATTTTGGAACCGTGATCAAGTATACAAACACTTTGGTATAGATAAATTCTATGATGCGACATATTATGATATGTCTGAAGATAATATTGAAAACTTAGGTCTTAAAGATAAAGAGTTCTTTAAAGAATCTGCTGACTATTTAGCTAAAGAAAAACAACCGTTCTACAATCATTTAATTACGTTAACAAACCATTATCCATTTACAGTGTCTCCTGAAGACGCATCAATTGAAAAACCAAACACTGGTGACTCAACGGTAGATGGTTATATACAAACAGCAAGATATTTAGATGAATCATTAGAAGAATTTGTAAATGAATTGAAGAAAAAAGGTCTATATGACGACTCAGTTATTATGATTTACGGTGACCACTATGGTATCTCTGAAAATCATAACAAAGCGATGGAAAAATTATTAGGCGAAGATATTACGCCAGCTAAATTCAACGATTTAAACCGAACTGGTTTCTGGTTGAAGATTCCTGGTAAAGAAGGTACCGTTGATAAGACTTATGCAGGTCAAGCAGACGTAATGCCTACGATCTTACACTTAATGGGTATCGACACGAAAAATTATCTCATGATGGGTACAGATTTATTATCTAAAGATCACAATGACACAGTACCATTTAGAAATGGTGACTTTGTAACCAAAGACTATAAATATGTTAATGGCAGAATTTATGATAATAAGAATAATGAACCTATGACAGAAAAACCTAAAGACTTCGAAAAACGTAAACAACAATCTGAAAAAGATTTACAGATGAGTGATGACGTGCTTAACGGAGATTTATTGAGATTCTATGACAACCCAGATTTCGATAAGATTAAACCATCAGAGTATGAATATAAAACAGGTCCAAAAGGACAAGAGAGAAAATAATTTCATTAAAGCGCTCGAGACATCAAAGTCTCGGGCGCTTATTTTTATAACCTAATCGATAAGTACACGCATTGATTACGTATGGGGAATGCGTCACAATGTGCTAAAAATTTTATAAAAGAAAAAAACGTCAATTTCTATGTATAAAAAATAGAAATTGACGTTTTTTACTGGAAATCCTATAAAGTTTGAATAGGGTATGATCGTATGCCTTATCTCTTATCCTAGAGCTACATCAAGTATCATCATGATTATGAAACCAACCATTAAACTTAACGTTGCAAGATCAGTGTTATTACTGGCTTGGGAATCAGGGATTAGTTCTTCAACCACAACGAATATCATTGCACCTGCAGCAAATGCTAACGCATATGGTAGCATGGGTGTAATAATTAATACGGCTGCTGCACCAATCGTTGCAAATATAGGTTCAACGATTGCGGATGCTTGTCCATAATTAAAAGCTTTCCATCTTGAGGCTCCTGCAGCACGTATCGGCATAGATAGGGCAGCACCTTCAGGAATATTCTGAATACCAATACCAATTGCGAGTCCAAGTGCACCTAAAAATGTCGCTTGTCCATTACCAGATACAATACCGCCAAATGCGACACCGATTGATAGGCCTTCAGGAATGTTATGGAGTGTAATAGCTAAAACAAGTAACGTGTTTTTATTGAGTTTTTTAGTACCTACACCTTCGTGGTATTGGTTTGTGTCTTGGGTGTTAGGGTGTATATGTGGGATGACTAAATCTAATCCACGAATGAAAAGACCGCCCAATAGAAAACCGATAGCAGCGGGTAACCATGGTACTGATGAACCTTCGCCATAGTCAATAGCCGGTTGTAAAAGAGACCAAAAACTTGCTGCAATCATTATACCTGCAGCAAACCCTTGCATAGAATTTAATATTTTGTCGTTTACTCTTTTAAAAATAAAGACCGCTGCTGCTCCTAATGCAGTTAGTAGCCAAGTGATAATACCTGCTATTAATGCTTGGATATAAGGAGGTAAGTTTTGGAAATTTTCCGACATAAGCTTCGCTCCTTTGTATCATTTGAGTTCAAAAAGGTGTATAATATATAGAACTGAAATTAAGTTTAACAGAAATAATTATAATTTTCGATATTTAAAAGGATGTTGGACAATGGAAGCATACAAAATTGAACATTTACATAAATCATATGCCGATAAAATCATTTTTGATGATTTGCAATTGTCTATTTCTGAAGGTGAAAAAATAGGACTTGTAGGTATAAACGGTACAGGAAAAAGTACACTACTCAAAGTGATAGCTGGATTAGATGAAGACTTTAATGCTGAAGTCTCGCATCCTAACGCCTATCGCATTAGATATTCTTCGCAAAAGCAAGAATTTGATCGTAATATGACTGTATTTGAAGCTGTATTAACTTCAGAAACGAAAACACTACAAGTGATTCGTGCATATGAATCAGCTTTAAATCAATATACTGCAACACAAAGCGATGATGATTTCAAAAAAATGATGAATGCACAAGAAGAGATGGATAATTATCAGGCGTGGGATTATAGTGCAGAAATTAAAACGATTCTGTCAAAATTAGGTATTTATGACACGACGAAAGAAGTGAGTGCACTTTCTGGTGGTCAACAAAAAAGGGTTGGCTTAGCTAAAACATTAATAGAACAACCTGATTTACTACTCTTAGATGAACCTACCAACCATTTAGATTTTGAATCTATCAATTGGTTAATCAATTATGTAAAACAATATCCGCATACAGTATTGTTTGTAACGCATGATCGTTACTTTTTAAATGAAGTATCGTCACGCATCATAGAACTTGATCGCGGTAAACTCACGACATATACAGGTAATTATGAAGCTTATATTGCTAAACGTGCTGAAAATGAAGTCATAGAACAAAAACAACAAGCTAAGCAACAATCCTTATATAAAAAAGAACTCGCATGGATGCGTGCTGGAGTTAAAGCCCGTTCTACTAAACAACAAGCTAGAAAGAACAGATTTAATGATTTGGAACAAGATGTGAAAGGGCAACAACATCAAGATAAAGCATCGTTGAATTTGGCATATTCAAGACTTGGAAAACAAGTGTTTGAATTAGAGCATTTAACCAAACGGATAAATGATAAAACGCTATTTGAAGACATCACACAAATCATTCAAAGTGGCCAACAAATAGGTATTGTGGGGCCAAATGGCGCAGGTAAGACAACATTACTGAATATATTGAGCGGTGAAGATCAAAGTTATGAAGGTAATCTTAAAATTGGTCAAACCGTTAAGGTCGCATATTTTAAACAAACAGAAGAGCGTCTCGATCGCGACATCAGGATGATTGACTATTTAAGAGAAGAAAGTGAAGTTGCTAAAGAAAAAGATGGCACTTCCGTATCTATAACGCAATTGCTTGAAAGATTTCTATTTCCAAGTGCAACACATGGTAAAAAAATCTATAAATTATCAGGTGGCGAGCAAAAAAGGTTATATCTTTTAAAATTATTAGTCCATCAACCGAATGTGCTACTACTAGATGAACCAACAAATGATTTAGATACAGAGACACTTACAATTCTTGAAGATTATGTTGAGACATTTGGTGGTGCCGTCATCACTGTCAGCCATGATCGATACTTTTTAAATAAAGTCGCTCAGGAATATTGGTATATTCATGACGGAAAAATGGAACGCATCATCGGTACGTTTGAGGATTATGAAGCATATAAAAAAGAGCAAGATCAAAAGATAGAACAACAGGCTAAACAACAATCAAAAAATAAAACAAATAATGAGAAGAAAAAGAAAAAAGGTTTATCATATAAAGAGCAAAAAGAATATGAAACTATCATTGAACGTATTGATACAACTGAACAGAGGTTAGAAGAGATTGATGAAGAAATGGTTGCAGCAAGTTCAGATTACGCTAAGATAAAAGCGTTGAATGAAGAACAAAAGCAATTAAATGAACAGTATGAAACAGATATCTCAAGATGGAGCGAACTTGAAGAACTAAAAGAACAATGAGGGATTTTATAACATGGAGTCAACATTATCACATTATTTTGGCTATGATACTTATCGTCCTGGTCAAAAAGAAATCATAACTAGAGTCATGAACCATCAAAATGTGCTAGGTGTGTTACCAACTGGTGGGGGAAAATCAATTTGTTATCAAGTACCAGGATTAATGTTGGGTGGAACGACGATTGTCATCAGCCCATTAATTTCTTTGATGAAAGACCAAGTTGATCAATTAAAGGCCATGGGTATACATGCAGCTTACTTAAATAGTAGTTTGACGCAAAAGCAACAAAAAGAAATTGAGACCCAACTTCGAAAAGGTGAGATTCAATTTTTATATGTTGCACCGGAACGTTTTGATAATGTTTATTTTATAAGATTATTACAACAACTATCTATTCATTTAGTTGCATTTGACGAAGCACATTGTATTTCAAAATGGGGTCATGATTTTAGACCGAGTTATCAAGATGTTATTCATAAAGTGTTTGCATTACCACAAGATTTTACGATTGTAGCACTTACAGCGACAGCCACGATAGAAGTTCAAAAAGACATCATGGAACGTTTGAATATTGGTAAGCATGATGAGGTTAAAACAAGTACAAAACGACGTAATTTAGTTTTTAAAGTAAATCCGACTTATCAACGTCAGAAATTTGTGATGGAGTACGTCAAAGAACATAAAAATGCAGCGGGTATTATTTATTGTTCAACGCGTAAACAAGTAGAAGAATTACATGACGCTTTAGAAAACAACGGCGTAGATAGTACCATATACCACGCTGGGCTTTCTAATAAAGAACGTGAGGCAGCACAGAACGATTTTGTTTATGACCGTGTCCGTGTTGTAGTAGCTACCAACGCATTTGGTATGGGAATTGACAAATCTAATGTTCGTTTTGTGATCCATTACAATATGCCAGGTGATTTAGAATCTTATTATCAAGAAGCAGGACGTGCAGGACGTGATGGTTTAAATAGTGATTGTATATTGCTATTTAGTGAACGTGATATTGGCTTGCACCAATATTTTATTTCATCATCAAAAGCAGACGATGATTACAAAGATAAAATGGGTGAAAAGCTTAATAAAATGATACTTTATACTAAAACTAAGAAATGTCTGGAAGCGACGCTTGTTCATTATTTTGAGCCAAATGAAAAATTAGAAGAATGTGGCCAATGTAGTAATTGTGTCGTTGAAAATAAAACGTACAATATGACGGATGAAGCTAAGATGATTGTCAGTTGTATTGCACGTATGAAACAACAAGAAAGTTATAGTGTGATTATTCAGGTGTTGAGAGGCGAAGAGTCAGATTATATTCGCTATTGTGATTATCATCAGCTATCAACACATGGCATTATGAAAAATTATACAACATCTGATCTCAGTCACCTTATTGATGAACTTAGATTTAAAGGATTTTTAAATGAACACGATGAAATTTTAACTTGTGATAATTCAGTCAAAGAATTATTGAATAACCAAGTAGATGTATATACAACACCATTTAAACGTAAGTCGAAAGAGAAAGTAAATATCAATACGGTCGAAGGTGTAGACCGTGCATTGTTTGATGAATTAATTAACGTACGCAAGCAATTAAGTGAGTCGTTAAGTATTCCACCAGTCAGCATATTCTCAGATTTCACATTAGAAGAATTTGCAAAAAGAAAACCAGAATCTAAACAAGAGATGATTTTGATTGATGGTGTAGGAAGTTATAAATTAAAGCATTACTGTCCGATGTTTTTAGAAAAAATCCAAACATACAAAGCTAAAAGTTAAATGAGCTAAACATTTTAATTTTCAAAAATATATCTATATACTTAATAATATAAATGAAAATGTGTACTTATCATGAACAACATAACTGCGAAGTTAATTTGACAATAATTAATATTTCTATGCAACCATGTATGCCATAGATTTAGTTTTTGTTAAAAATTAACTTCGCTATTTTTATAAAAAGTTTTATAAGATGTATGTTTAATGTTGTTTTGAGTTTTTGATGAATAATACATAAATTATATATAAATAGGGAATAAACTATAATAATTGTAATTTGAGTATATTAAAGTGAAGGTGAAAAAGTGATAGAATTTAAAAATGTAGTAAAACGTTATGGGGATAAAACAGCCGTAGATGATATCAGTTTCAATATACAAAAAGGGGAATTTTTTGTATTGATTGGGCCATCTGGTTGCGGTAAGACGACAACTTTAAAGATGATTAATAGATTAATCTCACTTTCAGAAGGTTACATCTATTTTAATGATAAGCCGATAAGTGACTATCCTGTTTATGAAATGAGATGGGATATTGGGTATGTGTTGCAACAAATTGCTTTATTTCCACATATGACAATTAAAGAAAACATTGCGCAAGTACCACAGATGAAAAAATGGAATGAACAAACAACGAATCAGCGTGTTGAAGAACTCATGGATATGGTTGGTTTAGAACCAGAAACATATAAAAATAGAAAACCTGATGAGCTATCTGGTGGTCAACAACAACGTGTAGGCGTTGTTCGAGCATTAGCAGCCGATCCACCAGTTATCTTAATGGATGAGCCATTTAGTGCGTTAGATCCCATTAGTCGAGAGAAATTACAAGATGATTTATTAGAACTTCAACAACAAATCAAGAAAACGATTATTTTTGTGACACATGATATTCAAGAAGCAATGAAATTGGGAGATAGAATTTGTTTGTTAAATAAAGGTCATGTAGAACAAATTGATACGCCAGAAGGATTCATCAATCATCCTAAAAATGACTTTGTGAAACAATTTATGGGAAATCAATTACAACGTACGGTTAATGATTTAAAATTATCAGAAATCATTGATGGACTTCCTATCCATGAGCAAGATGTGAAAGCAGGTTATCCTGTTATCGATAGTGACAAATACGTGAAAGATATCTATTCAGCGTTAGCAAGTCATGAAGCAATTATCGTTCAAGATATTACAAATGCTACGCAACACGTGTTAAGTCGTCAGGACATTTTTGAAATATTATCGGAACGTAAAGGAGGTCATCATGAATGAATGCCTTCATAGATACACTCATTCAACGTAGGGGAGAATTATTAACCACGATATTTGAACATATTCAAATTTCATTTATTGCTCTGTTGATTGCGGCTTTAATAGGTGTACCATTAGGTATTGCCTTAACAAAGACACGTAAATTGTCTGAAGTTATTATGAATATTGCTGCAGTGTTACAAACAATACCTTCTCTTGCTTTATTAGGTCTTATGATCCCGTTGTTCGGTATTGGTAAAGTACCAGCGGTGATTGCGTTAGTTGTATATGCATTATTACCTATTTTAAGAAATACATATACAGGTATAAACGAAGTGGATCCATCACTAGTGGAAGCGGCAAAAGGGATAGGTATGAAACCTGGACGACGTCTTTCGAAAGTCGAATTACCTATTGCTATGCCTGTTATTATGGCTGGTATTAGAACAGCGATGGTTTTAATTATTGGGACTGCTACACTTGCAGCATTAATAGGTGCTGGTGGTTTAGGTGATCTTATCTTGTTAGGTATCGACCGAAATGATACTTCATTAATACTAATTGGTGCCATTCCAGCAGCATTATTAGCTATACTATTTGATTTAGTTTTAAGATATATGCAAAACATGTCATATAAAAAATTACTTATTTCGCTTGGCGTCATTGTAATTATTTTATTATTAGTGATTATTGCGCCTATGCTAGGTCAAAAGGGTGACAAAGTGACTCTAGCAGGTAAATTAGGTTCTGAGCCATCCGTGATTACGAATATGTATAAGATTTTAATTGAACAAGATACCGAGGATACTGTAGAAGTTAAAGACGGTATGGGAAAAACATCATTCTTATTTAATGCATTAAAATCGGATGACATTGATGGCTATTTAGAGTTTACAGGTACGGTACTAGGTGAACTAACAAAAGAGGATTTAAAATCTAAAAAAGAAGCGCAAGTCTATCAACAAGCAAAATCTAGTCTGGAAGATAAATTTGATATGACAATGCTGAAACCAATGAAATACAACAATACGTATGCTTTAGCAGTTAAAAGAGACTTTGCAGAAGCACATCATATTAAGACGATTGGTGATTTAAATAAAGTAAGTGATCAGATTAAACCTGGCTTTACTTTAGAATTTAATGATCGTGGCGATGGTTATCCTGCCGTTAAAAAAGCATATGACCTTGATTTAGGTGACGTGAAAACAATGGAGCCTAAATTACGTTATCAAGCAATTGAAAATGGAGACATTAATTTGATTGATGCTTATTCAACAGATGCTGAACTTAAAGAATATGATATGGTTGTATTAGAAGATGATAAACATGTCTTCCCACCTTATCAAGGGGCACCTATGTTTAAGGAATCATACTTAAAAGAACATCCAGAAATTAAAAAACCACTGAATAAATTAGAAGGTAAAATTTCAGATGAAGATATGCAACAGATGAATTATGATGTAACCGTTAAGAATAAAGATCCATATCAAGTGGCAAAAGATTATTTAGAAAAACACAATTTAATAAAACATTAGTATACAAAAATATGAGGCTGAGACATCTAATGATGTACTGGCCTCATATTTTAAACTTAATTTGATGATAAGGATGCATTGATTTTCGTTGAACATTGGGTTTATAATGGTTATTAAGTTTTGAAATTTCTGTAAATTCAAGGAGGACCGATACAACAATGAAGAAACAAATAGAGCAATTATCAGCATATGAACCTGGGTTATCACCTAGAGCATTAAAAGAAAATTATGGTATTAAAGGCGAATTACATAAATTAGCATCGAATGAGAATTTATATGGTCCGTCACCAAAAGTTAAAGAAGCAATTCAAGCACATTTAGATGAATTGCAATATTATCCAGAAACAGGTTCTCCATTAATCAAAGAGGCAATTAGCAAACATTTAAATATAGACCCAGCACGCATTTTATTTGGTGCAGGTTTAGATGAAGTCATTTTAATGATTTCGAGAGCAGTATTGACGCCTGGTGATAAAATTGTGACGAGCGAGATGACATTTGGCCAATATTATCATAACGCAATTGTAGAATCTGCAAATGTGGTGCAAGTTCCATTACAAAACGGTGAATTTGATTTGGATGGCATCTTATCAGAAATAGATAATGATACTAAACTGGTATGGTTATGTAATCCAAATAATCCGACTGGTAGATATTTTACACATGATGCGCTTCGCAATTTCTTGGAACGTGTACCAAGTCATATTCCAGTGATTGTAGATGAAGCATACGTAGAATTCGCTACAGCCAAAGATTTTCCAGATACTTTAGCTTTACAACAAGAATTTGAAAACGCATTTTTATTGCGTACATTTTCAAAAGCATATGGCTTAGCAGGCATGCGTATTGGTTATGTAATTGCAGCAAAAGAAGCCATTGAAAAGTATAATATCATACGTCCACCATTTAACGTAGGACGTTTATCTGAATATGCTGCATTAGCTGCGTTGGAAGATCAAGAATACTTAGCTTCTATCCGTGAACGTAATGCAGAGGAAAGAGAAAAATTCTTTGAATTATCACAAAGTGATCACTTTTACCCAAGCCAAACTAATTTTGTCTTTGTTAAGACGGACAAACCACATGAATTATATGAAGCATTACTCAATGTGGGATGCATAACAAGAGAATTTCCGAATGGCGTAAGAATTACGATCGGTTTCCCAGAACAAAATGCAAAAATGCGTGAAGTATTAGCGCAGTTTACTTTATAAAAGGTGTATGAACGAAACGTTCTACGTTACTAAATTTGTAATTTTATTGCAATTTTGGTTTCGTTGAACGTTTTTGCTATACTTAAATAAATATTAACTATTAGATTTAGCCTATATGACGATGTATCGTGTGCTATTTATTTTAGATTATGAATTGAAAAGGGAGTAGAGTGAGACATGACAAAAAAGAAGATTGCGATTGATATGGACGAAGTGCTTGCAGATACTGTAGGTGCATTGATTGAAGATGTCAATCAACGTACAGACTTAGGGATTACGATTGATATGTTAGATGGCATTAAGTTGAGACATGCCATGCCAGAGCATGATGGTTTGTTAACTGAAATTTTAAGGGAGCCTGGCTTTTTTAAGAAATTAAAAGTGATGTCAGATGCGCAAGATGTTGTTAAAAAATTAACAGAACACTATGATGTGTTTATCGCAACTGCAGCAATGGACGTTCCAACGTCATTTCATGATAAATACGCGTGGTTAAGAGAGTACTTCCCATTCTTAGATCCACAGCATTTTGTATTTTGTGGTAGAAAAGATATTGTACATGCAGATTATTTAATTGATGATAACCCAAGACAACTAAGTATTTTCAAGGGTACACCAATTATATATACGGCTACACATAATATTAATGATGATAGATTTACACGTGTTAATAACTGGAAAGAGGTAGAACAATATTTCCTAGGTGATAGTGCATATCATATCTAAACATTGTCATAAAATTGGGTAGAGACATAAATCATTTAGTTTAATAAGAAACGAGTCTGAGACATCTATTTATGTCCCAGACTCGTTTTTGTTTATTGCTATGAAATTAATCCATTATTTTATAAGTTAGAGAGTACTGTAAGTGAAGTCATCTCATATCACTATATCATTTATTCACTTTCTGGTTGGTTCGTTGCTTGTGCTTCAGGCAATGTCAAGATTTGAATAGCATTTGGGATAACTTCAATTTCTAAAGGTGTTTTTAGATTAATTTCTCCATCAATATCCACCTTCATTTGTGGATCTGTTTCAATCGTTATTTTTTTTGCCGGTAAATGTTTAATGCCTTCTGTCATTTTGTTCCAATTCATGCTATCACGTTGTTTAAATACATCATTTAAAACACTTGAACTTTGTTCTTTGAAGATGAACGTATTTAAATAACCATCATTAGGTGATAAATCGGTTAATGGAATACGACTTCCACCTATAAAAGGTCCATTGGCTACGACGAGCATTGAAGTATTACCGTCTACGGTTTGATTATCAACTGAAATTTTATAATCAAAATGCTCTGGATTAAGTAACGTTTTAACTGTAGAACCTACATAACTTAACTTACCAAAGATATCTTTATTACCATTTTGTACATTTTCAGCATTTTGAACAATTAATCCAAGTCCAACAAAGTTGAGTGCATATTCATCATTTATCTTCATGACATCGTAAGGTCTTAATTCCGCATTCATCAGTTGTTGACTGGCCATTTTATGACGTGGATTAAGATTTAAAGTTTTTACAAAATCATTAAATGTGCCTCCTGGAATGATACCAATAGGAAGATTTAATTCACTCTTCATAATGCCATTAACTAACTCATTGACCGTACCATCGCCGCCTAAAATAAAGATAATATCAACATCATCACTGTAACGTTTATCTTTAATTTTTTGGCAGAAGGTAATAATATCTCCTTCATTTTCACTGAGTTGTATTGATAAATGTCTACAAAATGTAGTTAAGGATGTTGCGACATCTCCTAGACCTCTATAGATGTCTTTAATCCCGGTATGTTCATGGTAAAATAATACGCCATGTTTAAATTGTTTTTTAGTCAAGGTGCTCACCATATTTCTTTGATTTTAGATTTGTATCTATATCAGTGTACCCGTTTTTAGTTAAAAATATGTTTAATGTCGTATATATGTATGTAGGGATTCATGTATTAATCAAGTTTATCTGCGAATTGTATTTGAGTATGGTGATAAAAATTTCCATATATAGGGCCGCAAATCAGCCATTCAATAAAAAATATCTCTATATAAGTGTCACATAGAGGTGAAAAGGGGCTTTCTTACTTTAATCTATGTTGTATCAATGGTTGATACCTAGGATCATTGTATGAGTGAGAGATTTCAAGCTCGAGCCATAAACCATAGACCAATAAGGACATTCAAAATCGTAAATCTTTAAAAAAAGAGGACTCATCCATTTATGGAAGTCCTCTTTTTGAACATGGGTACGTATGACCCAGATGTTTTTAAAATGAAAATCATCAGAATAAATAGTTTTTTGAAATTGTAGAAACTATTTAATACCGCGCATGCCTTTGACAATTTTTGGTACGAAAGCAAGAATAACAAGGCTGACTACGATTGCAATACCACCTAAAAGTAGGAAGTAATTTTTATGGCCAAGCGGTTCAATCAATTTAACTAAGGTACCGTTAATTGCTTGCGCACATGCATTCGTTAATAACCATAAACTCATCATTTGTGTGTTAAATGCTTTTGGTGCTAATTTAACTGCTGCACTGTTACCTGTAGGAGATAAACATAATTCACCAATAACACAAATAATGTAGGAAAGAATAACCCAGTTAACACTTAAATTATTACCAGATGTGTGACCAATTAAACCAATCATAATGTAAGAAGCACCAGCTAGTGACGCACCGAGTACAAATTTAGTTGCTAAACTTGGTTGACGTCGTGCCATTTTTGCCCATATCAGTGAGATAACAGGTGCTAATAACACGATGAATAATGGGTTAATGGATTGGAATAGTGCTGGACCGAAATCTGTCTTCCAACCAAAGAGGTTTAATTTCATATCACTACTTTCAAAGGCAAATAGGTTAAGTACGTTGGCACCTTGTTCTTGAATAGACCAGAATACAACACCTAAAAGGAAAAGTGGTATAAATGAAATAACACGTGAGCGTTCATCATCAGTAACATCTTTACTACGAATCATAATTGTGAAATAGATAATTGGTAATGCTACACCAAGTATCAATACAGTTGTACTAACGATATTAAATGATAATGTACCAGTTAATGCTGTAATAACAAGCACTGCAGCAATAATTAAAATAGCCACGATAAATATCAATGCATATTTTTTCTTTTCGCTTTGGTTTAATGGATTCGTTGGTTTTGTACCTACATTACCGATATTTTTCTTGTTAAATATCATGTACCAAGCTAAACCAAGCGCCATACCTACAGCTGCAATTAAGAAACCAGCATGGAAATTACCAGTATTTACGAACTGATTTAGAATCAATGGTGAAATAAGTCCACCTAGATTGACAGACATATAGAAAATAACAAAGCCTGCATCAATACGTGTATCATTTTCTGGGTATAATCGACCAACGATATTAGAAATACTTGGTTTCATTAAACCAGATCCAACGATAATGAAGAACATTGAGATAAATAATCCGACAATATCTAATGGTAAACTTAAGAAAATATGCCCGATAATAATGAGTACACCACCATAGAAAGTAGCAGCACGTGTACCCGTAATTCTATCCGAAATCCAACCACCAAGTACCGATGTCATATATATTAGTGCACCGTAAACAGCCATAACTGACTGTGCGGTACCTTTATCCATACCTAGTCCGCCATCTTTTATAGCGAAATACATATAAAAGATAAGTAAAGCGCGCATACCATAGTAGCTAAATCTTTCCCAAAATTCTACAAAGAATAGCACCCCTAGTCCTTTAGGATGTCCAAAAAATCCTTTTTGAGGAATTGATTCTACTGCTGAGTCTTGCGCTATGTATTTGTCTTGCATAAAACATTCCCGTCCTTTCTTACTCCCAATAAAAATATATAAAAAAAATTTTACGCTTTATTAAATTAAATTGCAATAATATTCTCAAAATAAGAATATTGAGAATATTCTGTTATTTTATGCAATCAATTTTATACCATTTAATTTCCTCATTTAAATGATGATAATTAGATGTAATTATAAAATGAATAATATATAGCTTGCTTTGCATCAGTAATGAATGTGAAGAGGGGTATGTTTGTACTCAATGTCCTTATAATAAAAAAACTATTAGGAAATAAAAAAACTGCTCACCCAGCTTTATAAGCTTGGATGAGCAATATTAATTCATTTAAAATCATAAGTTGATTTTAAATAGTAATATGAACGATTAGTATACGCCTTTCATGGCACGTTTTACTTTAGGTGAAATGATTAATAGAAGTATACCGATAACGACTGCAAATAAACCTGAATACATAAAATAGTCACTTTGATTTATTTTTGTATAGACAACAACAAGTTGTGCGTTAAGTCCTTGTGCAGTAGCATTACTTAACATCCACAAACTCATCATACGTGCTGTAAATGTCACAGGTGCTAATTTAGTCGTTGTAGACAAACCAACAGGTGATATACAAAGTTCACCAATTGTAATTAATAAGAAACTGAGTACAAGCCATAATGGATTTATTAATTCAACGCCTGTAGCTAAAGGAATAATCATAACTAAGTAAGACAAACCAGCAACGATTACACCGATAGCAAATTTATAAACGGTAGGTGGATTGTGTTTACCTAATTTCATCCAAAGTGTTGCAAATATTGGTGCAAGTACCACGATAAAGATTGGGTTGAGTGACTGTGCCCAAGCTGATGGTATTGAAAAGTCAATTAAACCATTTGTAAGCACTGACATTTCTAATTGTGTCTTTTTATCTGCGAATGTTGCTAAAATCGTTGAGCCTTGTTCTTGAATCATCCAAAAGGCAACAGATGTGATATATAAAGGTATGTAACTGTAAACACGTGAACGTTCATCTTTCGTTACATCTTTACTCGCAATCATATTAATAAAGATGTAAATCGGTAATACGATACCTAAAATAGTAATTAAGAAACTGAAATTTTCTAAAGTTAAAGCATTATTTAATTGCAGGATAAGTAAGTAAATTAAGAATAATAGAATGATACCACCAGATATCAAACCGAATTTTTTAAGTTCAGGCTTAGTTAGTGGATTAGGAACATTACGACCAGCTAATCCTAAGTTTTTCTTACGTTTAATTGCGTAAACGACTAAACCACAGAACATGCCAATTGCAGCAGCTAAGAAGCCAGCATGGAAACTAATTCTAGTTTGTAAGTAACCCGTTAATAACGGTGCAGTCAAACTACCTAAGTTAATACCCATGTAAAATAATGTGAATGCAGCATCACGACGGACATCGTTACGATCATATAATTCACCAACGGTCGTTGAGATATTTGGTTTTAATAAACCGGTACCAGCAATAATGACTGCGAGTGCTACCATGACTAACGTTAAGTTATTTGGTAGTGAAAGTAAGATATGACCTATCATAATCAAGAAGCCACCATAAAAGACGGCATTCTGGGTGCCGGTAATCCTGTCGGCAATCCAACCACCGATGACACCTGACATGTAGATTAATGTACCGTAGATAGCAACAATTTGCATTGCAACTGCTTGACTTAGACCGAAACCACCCTCAGCAACACTATAGTAAAGATAGTATATGAGTATCGCTTTCATCCCATAGTAACTGAACCTCTCCCAAAATTCAGTGAAGAATAATGTACTTAGTCCTTTTGGATGGCCGAAGAAACCGGTTCTTGGAGTACTTTCCATAATTTCTTCGTGTGTATAATTAATTTTTTTCATAATTTCCCTCCCCCTAAATGGTTGGATTTATTTTATAATGTTTTTACAAAAATAACAAGTGTATATATCAATAGCGCAAAATTAAGTTTGGAATCAATTTAATAAAAAATGAAATAATATAAAAATAAACTACCTGCAAGATACTTTAAGATCTTGTGGGTAGTTATTATAATGAAGAAATCTTAACGATTATCTATTTTTTCAGGATAAAGATCATGATTCATTAAACGATGTTCTGCCATTTTTTCATATTTAGAATCTGGACGGCCATAATTGGTATATGGATCAATTGAGATGCCACCACGTGGTGTGAACTTGCCCCAAACTTCAATATAATGAGGGTCCATGAGTTCGATTAAATCATTCATTATGATGTTCATGCAGTCTTCGTGGAAATCACCGTGATTTCTAAAACTAAATAAATAAAGTTTTAAAGATTTTGATTCAACCATTTTGATATTTGGAATATAAGAAATATAAATTGTAGCGAAATCTGGTTGACCAGTAATAGGGCAGAGTGATGTGAACTCAGGGCAATTGAATTTAACAAAATAATCGCGTCCCTGATGCTTATTATCAAACGACTCTAAAACGTCAGGTCTATAATCAAAATCGTATTTGTTATTTTGATTACCGAGTAATGTAATATCTTCTAATTCTTCTTTATTACGTCCTTCTGTCATGGTAAAGCACTCCTTATGTTTTTGGTTTTTGTTCTTCTTTTTGAATTGATAGCGGTTGGCGTCTTGCTTTTTCAAACATGTAGTAGCTTGAAGCTATGATAATGACATAACCCAAGATTGCATAGAAATCTGGTGATTCTCCGAATAATATAAAACCGAAGAATGCAGTAAATATAATCGATGCATAAGTGAATATCGAAATGTCTTTAGCTGGAGCGTAACTATAGGCTAGTGTAATACCAATTTGACCAGCAGCTGCTGCGAGCCCAGCTCCAATTAAATAAATGACCTGCATCATACTCATTGGTTCGAATGTGAAAATCGTAAATGGAATCAATACTACAATAGAAAAGAATGAAAAATAAAATACAATTGTATAGGGTGCTTCGCGAGTGCTCAATGCACGTACACACGTATATGCACTTGCAGCAAAAATACCAGAGAATAAACCGCCAATAGCAGGAATCATAGAGGATGAGAATTCTGGTTTAACCACGAATAACATACCGAATATTGCAATGACCATCGCTATAATTTGATAGTTACGAACTTTTTCATTTAGAAATATCAAACTCAGCAAAATAGTCCAAAAAGGATTGAGTTTCATTAGCGTATCAGCGTCACTTAATATCATATGGTCTATGGCATAGATATTTAATAAAACACCGATTAGACCTAAAGTCGAACGTGAAATTAAAAGTGGCTGACTGCTAAGTTTACCAAACAGGGGTTGCTTATATTTATAAATGAAATATAAAGGGATAAACATAGCTACTAAATTTCGAGCGAGTGACTTTTGAAACACCGGCAAATCACCAGCTAATCTGAAGAAAACAGACATAAAGCTAAAGCCAATTGCTGAAACTAGGATAGCAATGATCCCTTTAACTTTAGGATTCATATGTATCGCCTCGATTATTTTAATTTTTAACGTATTCATATTAGCATAATTATATAGATTATGTATATATGCTTGAAAGTAAAAGGGAAATGAGGTAACATGAAAACACGAACAAATGTTCTGTATTGATTCAATGAAATTCAAGACATATTTCAAAGTATTTTATTGCTTAGATAATTTCAATTGTGAGCAATTTAGTATTAGATGATAAGCTGAGTGACGCTATATCAATAGTTACAAGGTTTTAGAAAAAAGCAACTAAAATAGCTTTAAATTCCGAAAAAAATTTTTTATAAATAGAAAAGTACGAGTTAACGTTGAATTGGTGCCATTTCTGTTTCGAATTCAAACTTTTGTCAAAAACAAAGCCCTTTAAATAACTTTCTGAGTTATGTATAATGAAACACATAATATAGTATTTGTGACCAAGAAAAAACACAATATATTGTGTTTTGGGACGTAGTCAATTTATTTATAATAAATCAAATTTTAAGTAAAATCACACTATTTTGGACGTTTAATCATGACAAATCAAGCATTAATGCTTAATTATTGAGTTTTTACATAATCACATATAGTTAAAAGAAATCACTATATATTGTGGTTACCCAATATGTGCGCTACGGTTACTTATAATACATTTAAAATATAAATACGATGAAAGTACTATTTAATAACGTCAAAGTGAACTTAATAACATACTAGTATTAGAAAGAAGGTGATCCAATGAAGGTTGTTTATTTTTCATTCTCTGGTAATGTACGTAGATTTATTAAAAAAGCAGAAATTACTAACACTATGGAAATTACTCAAAATAATTGTACTGAGAAGATTGAAGAACCATTCATCTTGGTCACTGGAACGATAGGTTTTGGAGAAGTACCACAACCAGTTCAGTCATTTTTAGATATAAATCATGATTTACTAAGAGGCGTTGCAGCTAGTGGAAACCGCAATTGGGGACAAAACTTTGCGAAAGCTGGACGATCTATCTCGGAAAAATATCAAGTTCCTTTACTAATGAAATTTGAAGTTCAAGGTACACAAAATGATATTAGCGAATTTAAAGATAAGGTGGGACAGTTCAATGAAGATTATGGACGAGAAGAAATACAATCATATTGAGTTAAATAACGAAGTAACAAAACGTAAAGATAATGGCTTTTTTAATTTAGAAAAAGATCAAGAGGCGCTTGAAGTTTATTTAGAAGAAATTCAGGATAAAACAATTTATTTCGACACTGAAATTGAGCGTTTGCGCTATCTCGTTGATAATGACTTTTATTTTGATTTGTTTGCAAAATATTCAGAAGCTGATCTACAAGAAATTACAGATTATGCTAAAAGTATTCCGTTTGAATTTGCAAGTTACATGTCAGCAAGTAAATTCTTTAAAGATTACGCACTTAAAACAAACGGTAAAAGTCAATATCTAGAAGATTATAAGCAACACGTAGCGATTGTTGCACTTTATTTAGCTAATGGCCATAAAGCGACTGCCAAACAATTTATTTCAGCAATGGTGGAACAACGATATCAACCAGCGACACCAACATTCTTAAATGCTGGCCGTGCACGTCGTGGAGAATTAGTATCTTGTTTCTTGCTAGAAGCGGATGATAGTTTAAACTCTATTAATTTTATTGATTCGACTGCAAAGCAATTAAGTAAAATTGGCGGCGGTGTAGCCATTAATCTTTCTAAACTACGTGCGCGTGGAGAAGCAATCAAAGGAATTAAAGGTGTAGCGAAAGGCGTGCTACCTGTTGCAAAATCTCTTGAAGGTGGCTTTAGTTATGCAGATCAATTAGGTCAAAGACCTGGTGCAGGTGCTGTTTATTTAAATATTTTCCATTATGATGTGGAAGAGTTTTTAGATACGAAAAAAGTGAACGCCGATGAAGATTTACGTTTATCAACGATTTCAACTGGTTTAATTGTGCCATCTAAATTCTTTGATTTAGCAAAAGAAGGAAAAGATTTCCATATGTTTGCACCGCATACCATTTATAAAGAATACGGTTTAACGTTAGATGACATTAATTTAGATGAATACTATGATGAACTTGTTGCAAATCCTAATATTGATAAAAAGAAAAAAGATGCACGTGAAATGTTAAATACGATTGCACAAACACAATTGCAATCTGGTTATCCTTATTTAATGTTCAAAGATAATGCAAATAAGGTACATGCTAACTCAGACATTGGCCAAATTAAAATGAGTAATTTATGTACTGAAATTTTCCAATTACAAGAAACGTCTATCATTAACGATTACGGTACAGAAGATGAAATTAAACGTGACATTTCATGTAATCTAGGTTCTTTAAACATCGTTAATGTTATGGAATCAGGTAAGTTTAAAGATTCAGTTCATACAGGTATGGATGCATTGACAGTAGTGAGTGATGAAGCAGATATTCAAAATGCGCCAGGCGTTAGGAAAGCCAATAGAGAGTTACATTCTGTAGGTTTAGGTGTAATGAATTTACACGGTTATCTAGCTAAAAATAAAATTGGTTATGAATCAGAAGAAGCTAAAGACTTTGCCAATATCTTCTTTATGATGTTGAATTATTATTCTATAGAACGTTCTATGGAAATCGCTAAAGAAAGACAAGAAGTATACAAAGATTTTGAACAATCAGACTATGCTAATGGTAAGTATTTTGAATTTTACACTTCACAAACATTTGAACCTAAATATGAAAAAGTACGCAAATTATTTGATGGTTTAGAAATTCCGACACCAGAAGATTGGAAAGCACTGCAAGAGCAAGTGGAAACAAACGGTCTTTTCCATGCATATCGCTTAGCGATTGCACCGACACAAAGTATTTCATATGTCCAAAATGCTACGAGTTCTGTAATGCCAATCGTTGATCAAATCGAACGTCGTACGTATGGTAATGCGGAAACATTCTATCCAATGCCATTCCTATCACCAGAAACAATGTGGTATTACAAGTCAGCATTTAATACGGATCAAATGAAATTAATTGATTTAATCTCAACGATTCAAACACATATTGACCAGGGCATCTCTACAATTCTTTATGTTAATTCTGAAATTTCTACGCGTGAATTATCAAGATTATATGTATATGCGCATCATAAAGGTCTAAAATCTTTATACTATACACGTAATAAATTATTAAGTGTAGAAGAGTGTACAAGTTGTTCAATTTAATAAATGAAATGTAAACGTGCAAAGTGAACAGCGGTGTTATGAGGCAGCCTTATCCAATGGTTAGATTAGGCTGCATATCACTGCTTAATTAAAAATATTTACTGGATAGGGGACAATAACTAAATGAAAGCAGTCAATTGGAATACGCAAGAAGACATGACGAATATGTTTTGGCGACAAAATATTTCACAGATGTGGGTAGAAACTGAATTTAAAGTATCTAAAGATATTGCAAGCTGGAAAACATTAACAGATCCTGAAAAAGAGGCTTTTAAAAAAGCATTAGCTGGTTTAACAGGATTAGATACACATCAAGCTGACGATGGCATGCCATTGATTATGTTACATACTACGGATTTAAGAAAAAAAGCCGTTTATTCATTTATGGCAATGATGGAACAAATCCATGCTAAAAGTTATTCACATATCTTTACAACGTTACTACCTTCCAGTGAAACAAACTATTTATTAGATAAATGGGTTATTGAAGAACCACATTTAAAATACAAATCAGATAAAATTATCAATAATTATCATAAATTATGGGGTAAAGAGGCTTCAATTTATGATCAATATATCGCACGAGTATCAAGTGTGTTCTTAGAAACATTTTTATTCTATTCAGGTTTCTATTATCCGCTTTATCTTGCTGGGCAAGGTAAAATGACGACTTCTGGAGAAATCATTCGTAAAATCTTATTAGATGAATCTATTCATGGTGTATTTACTGGTATGGATGCTCAAAGTTTACGTAATGAACTTTCAGAAAGTGAAAAGCTGCAAGCAGATCAAGAAATGTATAAATTATTAGATGATTTATATAAAAATGAGGTAGCTTATACGCATTCACTTTATGATGATATTGGTTTAGCTGAAGATGTATTAAACTATGTGAGATACAATGGTAACAAAGCATTATCTAATTTAGGATTTGATCCGTACTTTGAAGAACGTGAATTCAATCCAATTATTGAAAATGCTTTAGATACAACGACTAAAAACCATGACTTCTTTTCAGTTAAAGGTGATGGTTATACATTAGCGTTAAATGTAGAAGCATTAAAAGATGAAGACTTCGTTTTTGACGAGTAGAAGCACTATTAATTATAAAAATGTCATGATGAAAGTACAATTTTAAGCAAGTATTAGTCAACCGTATATAATAAGTAAAAAGCCGAGACATTATGTCTCGGCTTTTTTACTTATGGATAAAATAAACAGGCATGATATTTAAATAGAGATATACATTATATAAAGTCCATTAGAGTAAAATTACATAAAAATGAACAATTAAAATAAGAAAGTGTGTTTTTCAAGGTGTGATATTAAATATAACGCTATACATATATAGATTGTATTTAAATACTTTTGTTTAAATTGCTCAAGGCTATTGAATTTACCATTAAAAATGGTAAAATTTTATTATAGGTATTGATAATGATTATCATAACCAATGTAGTTTGAGCATCGCATTTTATAGTGGAAGGGTTAGAGGTAGGTCATTTATGAAATTTTTATTAAATGGTATTGTCTTAGCTATTATATTACTGGTACTTACAATCCTTTCTTTATTTATAGGCGTAAGCAAGGTATCAATTACAGACATTTTCCATCTTACAGAATCACAGATGAATATTATTGTTTCAAGTAGAATTCCGAGAACGGTTAGTATCATCATATCGGGTAGTACATTAGCGCTAGCTGGTTTAATTATGCAACAAATGATGCAGAATAAATTTGTCAGTCCTACTACTGCTGGAACGATGGAATGGGCGAAACTAGGTATTTTATTATCAATGATTTTCTTTCCACAGGAGAATATCATTATAAAGTTAATTTTTGCAGTAGTTTTAAGTATTGCAGGTACTTTCCTTTTCGTTAAATTAGTACAATATATTCGTTTTACAGACGTCATTTTCATACCACTATTAGGCATCATGTTAGGTGGTATCGTATCAAGTTTTGCAACATTTATCGCGTTGAGAACCAATACAGTACAAAGTATAGGAAACTGGTTAAATGGTAACTTCGCCATTATTACAAGCGGTAGATATGAGATTTTATACTTAAGCATTCCTTTATTAATACTTACATATATATTCGCCAATCATTTTACTATTGCTGGTATGGGGAAAGATTTTAGTAATAACTTAGGAGTCAATTATGAAAAAATAATTAATATAGGATTGTTTATCACGGCTACGATTACAGCACTGGTTGTTGTAACTGTAGGCACGTTACCATTCTTAGGGCTTATTGTTCCTAATATTGTCTCAATTTTTAGGGGAGACCATCTGAAAAATGCATTGCCGCATACAGCGATGCTAGGTTCTATATTTGTAATGTTTTCTGATATTTTTGGCAGAATCATTGTATATCCATATGAAATTAATATCGGTTTAACGATTGGGGTCTTTGGCACTGTTATTTTCATAATCTTGTTAATGAAAGGACGACATAATTATGCAAATTAGTGCTAAGTCTAAATTATTTACGTTAATAGCAATTACTGTGGTTATCGCGGGATTGTATCTCATTATAGGTATTGATTTCGAAATATTCCAATATCAATTTACAAGTCGTTTGCGTAAATTGATCCTCATGATTTTAGTAGGTGGTGCCATTGCTGCGTCTGTCGTTATTTTCCAAGCGATTACCACGAACAGACTTTTAACACCATCTATTATGGGGTTGGACGCTGTATATATGTTTGTAAAAGTATTGATTGTTTTTGTATTCGGAGTACAATCCGTATTTGTTACAAATCTATACATTAGCTTCCTTATATCACTCATAGTTATGATTGGTTTTTCATTATTATTATTTCAAGGCATTTTTAGAATCGGAAATGTTTCAGTCTATTTAATATTACTTGTTGGTATTATTTTAGGCACATTCTTTAGAAGTATCACAGGCTTTTTAGAATTAATTATCAATCCAGAAGATTTTTTAGCTGTACAAAGTGCAATGTTTGCTAATTTTGATGCGTCAAATACGAAATTGGTCACTTTATGTGGTGTGATACTTATCATTTTAATTATGATTACTGTATACGCAATACCTTATTTAGACGTGTTGCTACTAGGTCGAGATCAAGCTATCAATTTAGGGATTTCTTATCAGACATTAACACGTATTTTATTAATTCTAGTTGCAATTTTGGTGTCTATTTCAACGGCATTAGTTGGACCAATTACATTTTTAGGGTTACTGACAGTAAACTTGGCTCATGAATTAATGAAAACGTATCAACACAAATATATTTTACCGGCAACCATTTGTATAAGTTGGATAAGTTTGTTTTTAGCGCAAGCAATTGTAGAGAATTTCTTTGAAGCAACAACGCAAGTTAGTATCATCATTGATTTAGTAGGTGGCAGTTACTTCATTTATTTATTAATTAAAAGGAGACATGCGAATTGATACGAGTACAAGGGCTTAATAAAACGATACAAGATAAAGTGATTTTGCAAGATATTGATGTAGAGATACGCAAGGGACGACTTACATCGATGATAGGGCCTAACGGTGCAGGTAAAAGTACGCTATTGTCTGCTATTACACGATTAATTGACTTTGAAGAAGGTACCATCGATATAGAAGGCAAAGCGATTACAGATTATAAAAGTAATGACTTGGCTAAAAAACTATCAATTTTAAAACAATCTAATCATACAGAATTGAATATAACGGTTGAAGAATTGGTGAAATTTGGACGTTTTCCTCATTCCAAAGGGCGTTTGAAGCAAGAAGATAGAGATCAAGTTGAGTATGCACTCGAGTTATTACATCTTACTGAAATTAGAGGTCGTTATTTAAAAACACTTTCTGGTGGACAGCGTCAACGTGCTTATGTAGCAATGACTATTGCTCAAGATACGGATTATATTTTACTTGATGAACCGTTAAATAATTTGGACATGAAACATTCAGTTCAAATTATGCAAACTTTGAGAAGATTAGCCAAAGAGTTGGATAAGACGATTGTAGTCGTTATTCATGATATTAATTTTGCCTCTTGCTATTCAGACGATATTATTGCTTTGAAAGATGGCCAACTTGTTAAGGCAAGTACGAAAAATGAAGTCATCCAAACAGATATTTTAAAAGAATTATATGATATGGATGTCAAAATTGAAGAGATTCGTGGACAACGTATTTGTATTTATTACGATGAAGTGACCGAAGTGCCGGAATTATCATTTGCACAGTCGATGTAAGATGATGCGTGGACTTTGAAGGGAGTGATGCAACCGTAACGTTGTTAAACTTTTAGGGACATAGAAGGTAGTACATATTAAAAATTCAGGAGGAGTTAAGCACATGAAAAAGTTAGGGTTATTATTAGTAGTTGGGTTAATGTTTTTATTAGTAGCATGTAGTAATGGCGGATCAGAAGATAAAAAATCTTCAGACACTGATTCGAAGAGTAAAGATTCAAATGAAACTGTAAAAATTGAAAATAATTATAAAGCAAATGGTGAAAAGCGTGATGGTAGTGATGCCAAGACTGTTAAAGAAACAGTTGAAGTGCCTAAAAACCCTGAAAAGGCAGTTGTTTTAGATTATGGTGCATTAGACACAATGAAAGAACTTGGTCTTGAAGATAAAGTTAAAGCGCTTCCTAAAGGTGAAGGTAACAAGTCATTACCTGATTTCTTAAGTGATTTCAAAGATGATAAGTATTTAAATACTGGTAGTCTTAAAGAAGTTAATTTCGATAAAATTGCAGAAGCTAAACCAGACGTAATATACATATCTGGACGTACAGCAAATCAAAAAAATCTAGATGAATTTAAAAAAGCAGCACCTGATGCAAAAGTTGTTTATGTTGGTGCAGACGATAAAGATGAATTGAATTCATTGAAGAAAAATGCAGAAAATCTAGGAAAAATTTATGATAAAGAAGATAAAGCTAAATCATTAAATAAAGAATTAGATGATAAAATTGCTAGTATGAAAGAAAAAACAAAAGATCTAAAAAATGATAAAGCATTATTCTTATTAGTTAATGAAGGTGAATTATCAACATTTGGTTCTGGTGAACGTTTCGGTTCAATGATTTTCGATACAATGGGCTTCACTCCTGCAGATGATAACATTAAAGATAGCCAACATGGTCAAAACGTAACAAATGAATATATTGCTGAGAAAGATCCAAGTATTATTTTCGCAATGGACCGTGGTCAAGCAGTAAGTGATAACGCTACAGCTAAAAAAGCATTAGGTAATGACGTTATTAAAGATGTTAAAGCAATCAAAGACAATAAAGTGTATGAATTAGATCCAAAACTTTGGTATTTTGCTAGTGGATCAACAACAACAGCGATAAAACAAATCGATGAAGTTGAAAAAGCGATGGAAAAATAAAAAAGCATTAAAATGTGGGGATATTGATTGAAAAAAGCGTCTGGAATTTATTCCAGGCGCTTTTTTGTTGAAAAGAAAATAAGTTAAAACGTTAAATTATTCATCACTATCATACTAATGTTATAATATTTTTATCATCATACTTTCGAGTAAATATATAAATGCTAGATAGAGCGTTTTAAAGAAATAGTAGGGGGACAAAGTACATGATATTAGATAATGTAAATCCAAATGATTTATTTCCAACTGAGAAAAAAGGACCAACTGTTCTAGGCACAATAGAGTATTCAGTACAAGGTTCGACTGAATTTGAGGGTGCTTTTATAGCTACAAATGAGAGAATCATTTTAAATGTTGATATGAACGGTGAATTTTATTATAGAAGTATTGCATATAATGAAGTTGAAAAAATTGAATATGATGGAGAAAAAATTAATTTCACTTTTAACATTGGGCCTATGCCTATGAAAAATATTCAAAAAGGTGACGTTGCTACATTTGTACAATATGTTAGTGATAAAATTGACCAATAGTTCACTGGGAATATGAGATACAAACAAATAAAGAAATAACAAAAAGCGTAGATGCACACCATGGCATCTACGCTTTTTAATATGACAAAATTAAGTTTTATATCGTTTCTTTATTAAATTTCAAAGTATAAATGATAATGATACTTACAGCGATTATTAAAATGGGCATCGCATTTTGGACAAGCTTCTATCATCATGTAGTCATTAATTGTCATTTCATGATTACAGACACCACATAAAATAGCTTTTTCGTGAAATTCATTTGCTTGCCATCGCTGAATCTTATGTGATTCATGTTCATTGTGGCATTTATAACAAGGATAGTATTTATTACAACATTTAAACTTAATGGCAATAATATCTAAAGGTGTTTGATAATGTGTACAGCGTGACTCATTATCTACAGTGGATCCATATACTTTTACCATAGTGATTTCTCCTATTGTTCATTGAGTGGGTGTTCTCCGATAATTCTAACTTCAGGGTGCAGCTCAACATCAAATTTTTCTTGTACTATTTTTTGAACGTAATGAATTAAATCTTCATAATCTGTTGCCGTTCCTTTATCTACGTTAACCATAAAGCCAGCATGTTTTGTTGAAACTTCAACGCCACCAATGCGATGACCTTGCAAATGAGCATCTTGAATCAACTTGCCAGCGAAATGACCAGGCGGACGTTGGAATACACTACCACATGAAGGATACTCTAGTGGTTGTTTTGATTCTCTTCTTTCTGTTAAATCATCCATAGAAGCTTGTATTTCTTGTTGATCGCCAGGTGCTAAGGTAAAGGCAGCTTCTAATACAACGAGATGTTCTTTCTGAACAATACTATTACGATAGTCCAACTCAAGTTCTTTATTGGTTAACGTGATTAATTCACCTTTGTTATTAACGCAAAGTGCATAATCAATACAGTCTTTTACTTCACCGCCATAAGCACCAGCATTCATAAATACAGCGCCACCGATGGAACCGGGTATGCCGCATGCGAATTCAAGACCAGTTAAGCCATGGTCTCTTGCAGCACGTGAAACATCGATGATTGCAGCGCCACTACCTGAAATGATAGCATCGTCGGACACATCAATGTAATCAAGTGAAAGTAAACTAATCACAATACCGCGAATACCACCTTCACGAATAATAATATTAGACCCATTACCTAAATACGTCACAGGTATATCATGTGTGTAAGCATAATGCACAATGGCTTGCACATGTTCGTTGTGGGTTGGGGAAAGATAATAATCGGCTTTACCCCCTGTTTGAGTGTATGTATATTTTTTTAGAGGTTCATCAATTTTAATAATTTCTTCTGGGACAATTGCTTTTAATTCTTTTAAGATGTCATCCTTATGCAACTATAGAACATCCTTTCCTGTTGAATTCATTTATTCATTATACCAATGATTTGGAGTCTTTGCTAAATACTATGGTAATTAATTTTGTTAAATTATTAATACAATGATCATCGTGTGTTTAATATTGATGTGTGGCTATATTTCATAATCCATATTTAAGTTAATTTACTGTGTGAGAGAATGAATCAAATAATTGTTGTTTCTTGTTTTCATATGCACGTATAGATCGAACTTCATTAGCTAACATCAATTTCTTAGAACCAAATCGTGTAGCGGTGTGTTGATCATGAGACAATTGATGATGCGTTTGAATATACGCTTTGTATAGGTTAGAATCTTTTTGAATAATATGTAAACGTGCTATTTGTTTTAAATCTATTAAATTATTAAATTGTGCCATAATTACTTTTTTCTTATATGAATGGTGTAAACGATAAAAACCTTCATAATTCAAACGTTTTTCATCTAAAGCGGTGATATCATGTAAATTATCTACGCCTACTAATATATCTAAAATGGGTTCAGTAACGTAATTGAAATGTGATGTTCCACCGATATGAAGTGTAGTTTTAACAGGTGTGTCGAGCAGGTTAAAAAGCATTTTTTTCAAATTTTGATATTGGTCTGCAAAATAATTATCTTTGTCCTCAGAAATAAATGCTTGGATGTTTGAATTCATATAGGTTGTTCACTCCTTTCTTTATTGTGATATAACTGTTAAACTGTAAATTCTGAAATAATATATCACATATTATTTTCAAGTTAAATAAGTTTCTGTATAATACTGAATGATAAGGAGTGCAGAAATGAAAAAATTACTTTGCATTGCTTTGTTGTTTGGCTTTGTGATAACCCTTGGTGCATGCGGTAATGAAGGTGCTAACGAATTCAAAGATTTTGATAGCTCACTGAATGATGTGAAAAATAAGGAAAAAGAACTTAATCATGTCATGGATGACATTTCATTGAAGCAATTAGATGATTTAAGTAAAACAGATACGACTGATAAGGATAAAAAAGCATTTAATGACTTGCAAAATAACATTAATCGCAAATTAATCCCTAAGTTAGAGGAATATGAGACAGCAGCTAAAAAATTACCGGCAGAATCTGAAGAAACGAAAAACTTAAAATCTACCTACTTAAAGTCAGTCAAAGATAAGAAAGCAGCTATTAACGATTTGAAAGTATTTGTTGATTTATGCAATCAAGCAATTAAAGCAAATGAAGATATTTTAGAATATACGAAGTTATTTGAGAAAAGTAGATCTCAAGTTGAAGCGCACATGCAAGACGCAAATGATGCAGGCGCACGCACAGATGTTAATAATTTCAAACATAAATTAGAAGAAAACAACAAAGAATTGAGACATACAGCAGAAAAAGAGTTGGATTCAACAGATTCAGCTAAAGTTAAGCAATCGATTGAAAAAGACATCATGCCTTTAATTAATAAACAAATTAAAGATTTAAACAAAGCTGAAATTACGAATAACTATGTAAATAGTGCGCGTAAAAATGCGATTGAAATGTATTACAGCTTGCAAAATTATTATGAAACACGTGTAGAAACAATTGATATTAGTGATGAGTTATCAAAAATAGATCATAAAACTTTACCTAAAGAAAGTGAAGATTTAGAAAAATATGATGCCGTATTTGATAAACAATATAACAATGTAAAAGAAGACTATAATTAACAAAGAAATTTGTATTGTTATAAAAATTTAAATAAACGGTTAACAACAAAAAGAGTATTGTGTATAATTGGAAACAATGATATGAGTATATCCTGGAGATTTCACACTTTTTGAAACAATTTGGGTGTGTTAAATATTTTTAGAGGTGAATAGAATGGCTATAAAGCTGAGTTCGATTGACCAGTTTGAGCAAATTATAAAAGAAAATAATTATGTATTTGTATTGAAGCACAGTGAAACGTGCCCAATTTCAGCAAATGCAATGGATCAATTTAATAAATTCTTATATGAACGTGATATGGATGGTTATTATTTAATTGTGCAACAAGAAAGAGACTTATCGAATTATATAGAAGAAAAAACAAATGTAAAACATGAATCGCCACAAGCATTTTATTTTGTTAAGGGACAGGCGATTTGGAATGCGAGTCACAGTGATATTAACGTTACGACTTTAGCTAACGCTGAAGAGTAAAACATAACAGAATATGCAAAAAAACGCTTGTTAACCGCTTCTCTAAATGAAAGTGATTAGCAAGCGTTTCTTATAATGTGAAAAATGTTCATCTGACATGTATAATAAATAGTTGAATATGAAATATAGACTACTACTTTATTGGGAATGACTATATGTGGCTACTTATAGATACAGGTAGTGAGGTTAGGATAGCTAACACATGCTATAAATAGACTTCGCAGACGATGGCCAACATATTTATCTGTTGCCTACTTCATTAACCAAGACCACAAATTTTTGTGGTTCAATCTGGTTGAAAATGACTTTATAATAGTTTATGTTTCATTATACAAAAATACAAAAATGAATTGATAAAATACTTGAGGTGACAATATGAAAGTTTTAGTGGCGATGGATGAATTTAATGGAATTATTTCGAGTTATCAAGCAAACCGCTATGTGGAAGAAGCGGTAGCAAGCCAAATTGAGAAAGCAGATATCGTTCAAGTGCCATTGTTTAACGGACGCCATGAATTAATGGATTCTGTCTTTTTATGGCAATCAGGAACCAAATATAGAGTGCCTACACATGATGCTGATATGAATGAAGTAGAAGCCATTTACGGTATTACAGATAGTGGTATGACTGTGATTGAAGGTAATTTATTTTTAAGTGGTCAAAAACCGATAAATGAGCGCACGAGTTTTGGTATGGGTGAAATCATTGCTGATGCACTTGAAAATGATGCAGACCATATTGTTATATCATTAGGCGGTATCGCAAGTTTTGATGGTGGTGCAGGCATGTTACAGGCCTTAGGTGCTAAATTTTATGATGATGAAGCTCAAGAAGTTGATATGCGTGAAGGTAGTCGTATGTTGAAGTACATTCGAAAAATAGATACTTCTGCATTAAACTCAAAATTAAAAGATGTTCGTTTTCAAGTAATGTCAGATTTTGATAGTAAATTATATGGTAAACATAGTGAGATTATGCAAACCTATGAAACTTATGGTTTAAGTAGAGAAAATGCAGCAGAAATTGATAATTTAATTTGGTATTTAAGTGAAATATTTAAAAGCGAACTCAAACTCGCGCTTGGACCGATTCAAAGAGGTGGTGCAGGAGGCGGTATTGCTGCAGTGCTAAAAGCGCTTTTTGATGCAGAAATTATGACAAGTCATGCATTAGTTGACCAAATAACACATTTAGATTCATTGATTAAACAGGCGGATTTAATTATTTTTGGAGAAGGTGTCAATGAAGAAGACCAAATATTAGAAACTACAACTGTTCGCCTTGCAGAGTTAGCTACGAAATATGACAAACCATCGATTGCAATTTGTGCAACACCAGATAAATTTGATTTATTTGAATCAATGGGTGTTACATCAATGTTTAATACATTTATTGAAATGCCTGAAAGTTTTACTGATTTTAAAATGGGGATTCAAATTAGACATTATACAGTTCAGGCAATTAAATTACTGAAAACACAATTCAGTACAAATTAAACGTAAAGTGAAACAAGCATATCTTATTTTAAGTCGTATAAACTACCATTTATAGCAATTTAATCAGGAACTAATACTTAGATTAGTTGCATAATGGGGCGTATACTGACAGGATGTATATTTTAGATATGTGGCCATGTTCAAAGTAATAAAAATAGAGCTAATCCATATCGGATTAGCTCTATTTTTTGTATTTGTGTCATAGGCGCTACATGTTTAAAAGTAAAAACAACTACTTTTAGTATTACTTACTTATCGTAAGTATTTACAACTTCTTCAGCTATACCGACTACAACTTGTACTGCTTTTTCCATGACATCAATAGACGCGTATTCGAATGGTCCATGGAAATTGTCACAACCTGTGAAAATGTTTGGTGTAGGTAGTCCCATATATGAAAGTTGAGAACCATCAGTACCACCGCGTATTGGTGCGGTATTTGCTGGAATGCCTAATTTTTCGAAAACACGTTTAGGTATATCAATCACGTGTGGGTTAGGTTCGATTTTTTCACCCATATTGTAATATTGGTCATTAATTTCTACTTCAATAGGTTCATCTTCGAAATGTGAGTTAATATCATTTTTTATTTCGACGAGACGTTTTTTACGTAATTCAAATTCGTTTCTATCATGATCACGAATAATATATTGTAAGGTTGTTTTTTCAACATCGCCATTTATTTTCATTAAATGATAAAATCCTTCATAACCTTCCGTTCTTTCTGGAACTTCATTTTGTGGTAATAAAGCATTAAATTGCTGACCTAATAATACAGCGTTTATCATAGCATCTTTCGCTGATCCAGGATGAACGTTCACGCCATGGCATGTCACGATCGCTTCTGCAGCATTAAAGCTTTCATACTGTAATTCTCCGTACTCACTACCATCCATCGTGTATGCGAAATCAGCATTAAAACGTTCTACATCAAATTCATGTGGACCTCTTCCAATTTCTTCATCGGGCGTAAAGGCTACGCGAATTTTACCGTGTTTAATTTCAGGATGTGAAGTTAAGTATTTTAAAGCTTCCATAATTTCAACTACACCGGCTTTATCGTCAGCACCTAACAAAGAAGTACCATCTGTAATCATTAATGTATGACCTTCAACGTTTTTCATAGCAGGGAATACATCTTGGCTTAATGTACGGTTCGTCTTACCTAATTGAATCGGTGTCCCATCATAGTTGTCAATAATTTGAGGATTTACATGAGACGCGTTGAAGTCAGGTGAAGTATCAATATGTGCCAAAAATCCGACAGTAGGTAAATCGATGTCTACATTACTGTCTAAAGTAGCAAATAAGTAACCTTGTTCGTCAATATCTGTTTCTAATCCCAAATCAGTCAATTCATCGTTTAATAAATTTAATAAATCCCATTGTTTCTCAGTTGAAGGCGTCGTTGTAGATTCTGGATTGGATTGTGTGTCGATTGTTACATATCTTGTAAGTCGATCAATTATGTCTTGTTTCATTTAAAAACACCCCTTAAGCTCTATTATTTATATTATAAGATTTTTTATATGTTTTGCCTTTCATTTTACCATAATGCTGTTTAACACGTGTATAGATATAATAAATGATTTCAGCACATAATATACCGAATGCAATAGCTCCAGAGATTAACGTGACCTCAAGGAAGGTATTCACCGCATGCGTATACTGATTACTTACAAGAAAACGTGTGGCTTCGTAAGCTAAACCACCAGGTACAAGAGGTATAATTCCTGGAACGATAAAGATAATAACAGGACGTTTATAACGTCTACTCATGACATGACTCATAATTGCTAAAATAAAACTACCTAAAAATGACGCTAACACTTTACCTAAATCAGCATCAAAGGATAATTTATAAATAATCCATCCCATGGCACCAACAAAACCACAGGCTAAAAGGAGGCGTCTAGGTGCATTAAAAAGAATAGAAAATAACATTGATGCGAAAAAGCTAATCATAAACTGTAAAAAGTAATAAACAATGAACATTATCAGCACTCCTTTTCTAAAAGATTAATAAGACGATGGCAACACCGGCACCAATTGCAAATGAGGTTAGTGCAGCTTCAACGCCACGTGACATGCCTGCAATTAATTCACCAGCCATTAGATCACGAATTGCATTTGTAATCAATATACCGGGTACTAAGGGCATAACACCGGCAATGGTTATGATATCTTGGTTGTGTGCCCAACCTATTTTAGTGAAGAAAGCAGCGATAGCTATAACAACAGCTGCACTGATAAATTCAGAAAAGAATTTAATTTGAATATAGCGTTGTACATAGCTGAAAGTTAAAAAGGCACCAGCACCAGCGATAATTGCAAATATAAAATCATTAATGACGCCACCAAACATAAATAGGAAAAAGCCACAGGCAATTGCTGCTGCAACAAAATTGGTAATTGATGAATACTGCAAGGAAGCATGGTGTAAATGGATAAGTTCAGATTTTGCTTGATCAATATCAAGCTTGTTACTAGATATTTTACGAGACAAACTATTTGTTAATGCAATTTTTTCTAAATCTGTAGTACGTTCACGAATTCTAATGAGTCGTGTATTTGTACGATTATTTAACGAAAAAATGATTGCAGTTGATGTTACAAAGCTATATGTATCATCTAAACCATAACTTGCAGCGATTCTTGTCATTGTATCTTCAACACGATACGTTTCAGCACCGCTTTCTAGTAAAATTCTGCCTGCGATTAATACGACATCAATGACTTTATCTTCATCAATGATGGTAATTGAATCTGACATAGCTTCGCACCTCCTGAATTGTTAATAGAACAATTGAAAGTTTACATTGTCGAATAAAAACTTTCAATAGCGTATCTTACGATAATTAATGTTTTATATAACATTATATATTGTAACAAACTCATTTTCATTACTATACTTATTCAATGCTTTAATTGAAACTTTATTTAGAAAAAGTAAAACATATGGATGAATCGCGCTGTGTGAAGGGCATGGTAGGTGAAAGAAACGTTACATTTATTTTTACGAAAAAAGAGTTTGAGACAAAAATAGATGTCTCAAACTCTTTTCATTTAGGCGATAGGTGGCTGCATTGAAAATGTAAAGTCCCACTCCCTATAATTTAACAATTGGGTTAAACATGACTTGGTTACGGCCTTCGTTTTTAGCCATATGCAACATATCGTCAGCAATTTTAAACACTTTTCGTTGTGATTTGTAATCATCTGTTGTCAAGTATCCAACGCCAATAGATACGGATAATTTAATGACTTCTTTGTTTGGTAAATGGAATGTAGATTGTTCTACACCGCCACGAATACTCTCACTTAATTTGACACATTGGTCTAAAGTATAATCATACAAAACAATAGAAAATTCTTCACCTCCATTACGATAAATACTAAACTGTTGTGGCACATAGTTTTTAAGTAATTGAGCCACTTGTCTGAGTACAGCGTCGCCCGATTTATGTGAATACATATCGTTCACATCTTTGAAACCGTCGATATCAATCAGTAATAAACCTAAACTTTGGTTATTTTCTTCAGATAAACGAGCTGTTTCATTTAAATGTCTATCGAATTCTTTAACATTACCTAATCCAGTTAAGTAATCTACTTTATCTTCGTTCTCATATCGATTGACTAATGAGAAGAAATGCCAAATATCAACAAAGGTAATAGACGAAGTTATTGTTAAGACAAATGAAATCGGAATTAAAAATAAGACTTCTGTAATCTCGTAATATGGGCTGATTAATGATAAAATTGCAAAAATAACTAATGCAATGACATTTAGTATTTGCAATGAAATGATATCACTTTGTTTTAAGAATGGACCTATCGCACCAATGATGCCTGCTATTACGATAAATATCATAGCAGTAATTATTGTATAATCCCCAATCAGAACATTGACTAAGCCGACAATAAAGGCGGATAGAACAGTGTAAAACATATTCGTATATCTACCTAAAAATAGGATAGGTACAAAGGATAAATAGAGTGTATACTCATTGAATATTGGGACAGGGTACGCAGATAGTAAAAGCGCTACTATCGTCATTAAAACAGTGACATATTCTTTTGAAAATACCATAATTCTATTTTCTGAGTATTGTAGACGATGGAATAAATAAATTCCAGCTACGGTAACAGAAATATTATAGATAATAGCTTCAAACATTTTTACTTTACACTCCTTTAAATAAACACTTAGTTATTGTAAGTGAAAACTTACAATTTGTCATCATGGGGTGAATAGAAAATTCTAACATTCACTTAATATTCATGTTAAAATTATTTTTTAGTGAAAAATTAAAAATTCACTAAAATTGATTTAATAAATAATATCCCTAAATATAACGCATTTATTATCGCACTTCTAGTTGTATAAGTAAAAGCGTATAAGGTATTATAAAGTTATGTAAAAATATCAATTGTGTAATGAGACTATATTTTTATTAGGAAGTATTAAAATAGTCATTTTTGAAGTGAATTCACAATTTAATGAAACAAATATTTTCAACATAGACTTTGAAATTTAAAATAATTAAGAACCATATTAATGAAGGTGAACTGATGTATACATTATTACTAATCATTTTTTCAATGATAGTCAGTTTAATACTTACACCAATAGTCATAAAAGTTTCTCATAAATTAGGGATTGTAGATCAACCGAATTTTAGAAAGGTACATACTAAACCTATTTCAGTACTTGGTGGAACTGTGATACTCTTATCGTTTTTAGTTGGAATTTGGCTTGGACATCCTATAGAAACTGAGGTCAAACCGCTTGTTATTGGATCTGTATTAATCTATTTGGTTGGTTTGATAGATGATATCTATGACTTAAAACCAATTATGAAATTACTCGGCCAAGTAATTGCGGCGTTAGTCGTTGTTTACTATGGTGTTACAATTGACTTTATTTCATTACCTATTGGTCCAACGATACATTTTGGTATATTTGGTATTCCAATAACGGTCATTTGGATTGTTGCCATTACGAATGCGATAAATTTAATCGATGGATTAGATGGTCTAGCGTCAGGCGTTTCAATGATTGCACTGATGACAATTGGCTTTATAGCAATATTACAAGCCAATATATTTATTATAATGATATGTAGTGTATTGATAGGTGCACTTTTAGGATTTTTATTCTTCAATTTCCATCCAGCAAAAATCTTTTTAGGTGACAGTGGCGCACTATTAGTTGGATTTATTGTAGGCTTTCTATCATTACTCGGGTTTAAAAACATTACATTTGTATCCTTATTCTTCCCAATCGTTATTTTAGCAGTACCATTTATCGATACACTATTCGCTATGATACGTCGAGTGAAGAAAGGTCAACATATTATGCAGGCCGATAAATCTCATTTGCATCATAAATTCTTAGAATTAGGCTATTCGCATCGACAAACCGTGTTATTGATATATTCAATTGCGATACTGTTTAGTCTCTCTAGTATTATATTATACTTATCCCAACCTTGGGGTGTATTCATGATGCTCATACTCATATTCATTACAATTGAATTGATTGTAGAATTTACAGGATTAATTGATGATGATTACAGACCTCTATTGAAATTAATAGAAAATAAAGAGCATAATAAAGATGAACAGTGATAGCAATGAAATTGTGAAACTATAAAACCGACAAGTCAGAGGTTACTGACTTGTCGGTTTTTTGTACGATTCGGTTTGTTTAAGTACTTGTAAAATAAGACATATATCTATCATTTATATTTAATCTGTTGGTATATCAAACGGTAACCTCATGACTTCGCCTTCTACTAAATCATAATTACCAGACGTTGTTCTATTTAAAAATGCAATAAATTCATCATAGTCAGACGCGACAACATCTATTTGATAACTTACTTTGTCTGTATAACTTTGATCACGTAATAAATAGGACGTGCTTTCAAGTTCATATTCGAATTTCCCTGTTAAATCATAATTAATGGTTACAGTTGTAGGTATAGCGGGTTTAAGTTCTACACGACCAATATCGTAAATAACGTCTCTAACGGCACCACTATAAGCGCGAATAAGGCCGCCGCCACCTAGTTTAATGCCACCAAAATAACGTGTAACAACCACGCAAGCATTATGTATTTCTAATTTTTTTAAAATATCTAACATTGGTACGCCAGCAGTACCGCTTGGTTCACCATTGTCATTGGCTTTTTGTATATTCATTTGATCGCCAATTGTATATGCAGAACAATTATGTGCTGCTTCACGGTGTTTTGTAGACACTTGATTAATAAAGGCTTTCGCATCTTCTTCTGATTCTACTGGTTTAATATGTGCAATAAAACGAGATTTATTGATTACATTTTCAATTATATGTTCTGCTTTTATCGTTATAATTGTGTCTTCCATGTGTAACCCTCCAAATGTCTATAGATTTTATCCATTGTAATAATTTTTATTATCATCACTACCTTTGTATTATACACTGTATTGAATACAAGCATAAATGTAAAAATAAATTTTCTTTTGGTTGAAAATAAGGTATCATAGTTGTGAGTATAATTGAGGAGGATTAGGATGAAGATTGCTGTCTTGACAGATTCAACGAGTTACCTATCTCAAACATTAATAGACAAATATAATATCAAAGTTGCACCACTTAGTGTCACATTTGATAGTGGTGAGAATTATGTTGAGAATGCATCCATTTCAACAGACGAATTTTATGAACGTATGAAGACCTCAGCTACAATTCCAACAACGAGCCAACCTGCAATTGGAGATTTTCTGGAGAATTTCGAGCAACTTCGCGAAGAAGGCTATACAGATGTCATTTGTGTATTTCTTTCTTCTGGAATCAGTGGGTGCTATCAAACTGCGACACAAGCAGGTGAAATGGTCTCAGACATTAATGTCCATACGTTTGATTCTAAGTTAGCTGCGATGGTTGAAGGTGGATATGTCCTTAAAGCGATAGAAATGATTGAACAAGGCTATGAGCCTAAAGCTATCATTGAAGCATTACATGCAATCCGTGAAGTAACAGGTGCAGTACTCATGGTAGATGATTTGAAAAATTTACAAAAAAGTGGTCGAATTACAGGTGCGCAAGCTTGGATTGGAACGATGTTGAAGATGAAGCCAGTGTTAAAGTTCGAAGATGGCAAAATTGTTCCAGATGAAAAAGTAAGAACTAAAAAACGTGCTTTGCGTAAAATGGTTGAAAAAGTGATAAATGAAGTCAAAAATCTAGATGAAGTTACGTTATTTGTAATTGAGGGTGATATTCCTGAAGATTCAGATTGGATTCAACAAGAATTAGAAACTAACTATCCTCAGTACAATATTTATCGTTCTAGCTTTGGACCAGTCATTGCTGCACATTTAGGATCTGGTGGTATTGGTTTAGGGTATATTGGAAGTACCATTCGCACAGATTAAATTAATGAATAAATTAGAGACATGTCACGCCTATTGGGTGTTACATGTCTTTTTTTGGAGGTAAGGCAAATAAAATATTATGGTAGACTTATGTTAGATAAAACGTTACTGACCGATGAAATCATTGATAAGACTTCAACTGGCATTATAAAAAAACATAATCAATGGCAGTGTATGCAATGTCATACGAAAGAACCGCGTCATTTTTATAATTATTATTCAACTATATTAAAAAAAGAGATAGTTTATTGTAGAAATTGTATCAATTTAGGAAGAATGGATAATGTAAAGCCAATCTTTATTACAAAATCTAAAAATGTTGCGTCTCAGGGCATATATCAGTTAGATTTCAAACTGTCTGAACAACAAAATTTTGCATCGATAGCAATTCTAAAGGCAATTAAAGATTATGAAACTAAAATTTTATATGCAGTCACTGGTGCTGGAAAAACAGAAATGATATTTGAAGGTATTCATTATGCGCGTAGTAGAGGGGATAATGTCGCGATTGTATCACCAAGGGTAGATGTTGTGATAGAAATTAGTATGAGAATTAAAAAGGCATTTTCTTCAGAACAGATTGATGTACTTTACCAAGGTCAAACACAGCGCTTTGATGGGCACTTTATCATTTCAACCGTACATCAATTATATCGATTCAAGCATCATTTTGATTTAATTATTGTTGACGAAGTAGATGCATTTCCATTAGTAATGGATCATTCATTACAAGAAGCGATTACTCATGCATCAAAAGCGACACACTGTCATATATTTATGACGGCCACACCGCCTAGACATTTATTAAAGAAGATGAATCCGTCTGATGTCATCACACTACCTGCGAGATATCATAGACAGCCATTGCCTGTACCGCGTTTTAAATATTTCAAATTAAAGCAACATAAAATACAATATGCATTGCTGAAGATACTAAAAAAACAAATCTTAACAGAGCGTTATACACTCGTGTTTTTCGATAATATCAATTTAATGAAAACAGCATATCATCGCTATAAAAAGGAAATAACGTCATTAACTTATGTATATAGCGAAGATGCCTTAAGATTTGAAAAAGTTAAAGCTTTAAGAAATGGGGGATACCAAGTCATTTTTACTACAACAATATTAGAAAGAGGATTTACCATGGCCAAATTAGATGTCATCGTCTGTAATAGCCAAAATTTTAATAAGAGTGCGTTAATACAAATTGCTGGTAGAGTTGGAAGAAAGATAGAGGAACCAACAGGGCTCGTATTATTTTTACATGAAGGTATTACTTTACCTATGTTAAAAGCTCGAAAAGCAATTATAGATATGAATCAGTTAGCACTAAAAAAGGAGTGGATTGATGGCTAGGTGTATACAATGTGATGCCAAGTTAACAGAAATGTTCGATGCGCTTAATTTTTATAAAAAACCTGTAAAGATGTGTGTAAATTGTATAGAACTATGGGAAGAAAACAAAATCGTATTGGAAGGTCGTTGTTCAAAATGTCTAAAAAAACTTGATCAAGGGGAGCATAAATGTCTAGATTGTGCGTTCTTAGCTGCTAAATTTCCGTTAATGAATCAATTATATTGTAATTATCAATATAAAGGCGTAGTGAAACAACTGATACATCAATACAAATTGTTAAAAGATGTAGCAATTTGTGAAATTTTGGCAGAACAACTCACACTACCGAAACAGTCTTACGATTTAATTATTCCAATTCCATCTCCTGTAGAAAGAGATATCAATCGCACCTTTAATCCAGTTACTTGTGTGTTAGATAAACTGCGAGTACCATATGAATCTATACTTCAAACTAAGGTGAGGCCTAAACAATCATTATTAGGCAAGGTACATAGAGCGCGACTTGATAATCCATTTGAAGTATCAAAAGATATCAATTTAGAAGATAAAAGTATTTTACTTGTGGATGACATTTATACTACTGGCTTAACGGTTCATCATGCGATTGAAAAAGTATATGTTAGAAAAATCAGAAAATTCGATGTGTTTACGTTTGCACGGTAGACTAAACGTGGTATTATATTAGTAAGCAATATTACCAATATAGAGGTTTTAAAGGAGTCGATGATTATGATCAGATTTGAAATTCACGGAGAGAACCTCACTATTACTGATGCGATTCGCAACTATATTGAGGAGAAAATTGGTAAATTAGAGCGTTATTTTAATGATGTGCCAAATGCAACAGCACACGTTAAAGTGAAAACGTATCAAAACTCAGCTACTAAAATCGAAGTAACAATTCCATTGAAAAAGGTTACATTAAGAGCTGAAGAACGTAACGATGATTTGTATGCAGGTATTGATTTAATTAATAACAAACTTGAAAGACAAGTTAGAAAATACAAAACACGTGTAAATCGTAGAAATAGAAATCGTGGTGAGCAAGAAGCATTTGCTTCACTACCAGAAGAAAAAGAAGCAGTTGAAATTCAAAATGATGAAAATGAAGCGGATAATGAAATCGAAATTATTCGTGCAAAAAATTTCAGTTTGAAACCAATGGATTCTGAAGAAGCAGTGCTTCAAATGGATTTATTAGGACATGATTTCTTCATCTTTACGGATCGTGAAACAGACGGTACTAGTATTGTATATAAAAGAAAAGATGGAAAATATGGTTTGATTGAAACAACTGAATAAGACGTTTAATGTAAGGTAAGTAGCATTTATACTATAGCGTTCACGATGATGTTAAATCGTGGACGCTTAATTTTTGCTATGTTACTATGTAATAATTTGAAAGTGATATAGCTATTTGTGTATATTTTTATTGAACAAGATTATAATCAATTATTTTAAAATAAATAGAAATGTAAGTGAACAAGAAATATAATTTCAATGTAAGACACTTTAGACAAGTCAATAAGTGTAAATTTAAGCTTATAAATGATATCATAAATTGTTGTAAGCGAAGAGTTAAAAAGCTAAAGGAGCGAACAGAATGGGTTTTTTATCAAAAATTGCAGATGGCAATAAAAAAGAAATAAAACGCCTTGGTAAATTAGCCGACAAGGTCCTTGCACTTGAAGAGGATATGTCGATATTAACTGATGAAGAAATTAAAGCCAAAACAAGCGCATTCCAAGAAAAATTACAGAGCGAAGAAGATATAAAAAAACAAAACAAAATATTGGATGATATTTTACCGGAAGCATTTGCACTAGTACGAGAAGGGTCAAAACGTGTGTTTAATATGATTCCTTACAAAGTGCAAGTTATGGGTGGTATCGCGATTCATGGCGGCGATATTTCCGAAATGAGAACAGGTGAAGGTAAAACGTTGACAGCGACAATGCCCGTATATTTAAATGCGTTAACTGGTCGCGGTGTACATGTCATAACAGTCAATGAATATTTATCAAGTGTTCAGAGTCAAGAAATGGCTGAACTGTATGAATTTTTAGGACTTTCTGTAGGTTTAAATTTAAATAGTAAAACAACTACTGAAAAACGTGAAGCATATGCGTGTGATATTACGTATTGTACAAATAATGAATTAGGTTTCGATTATTTGCGTGACAACATGGTAAATTATGCAGAAGAACGTGTAATGAGACCATTAAACTTTGCGATTATCGATGAGGTTGATTCCATCTTAATTGATGAAGCACGTACACCTTTAATTATTTCTGGTGAAGCAGAGAAATCGACATCACTTTATACACAAGCAAATGTGTTTGCAAAAATGCTTAAGAGTGAAGATGATTATAATTATGACGAAAAAACAAAAGCGGTACAATTAACTGAACAAGGTATCGATAAAGCAGAACGCATGTTTAAAATTGATAATTTATATGATGTAAATAATGTAGATGTTATCAGTCATATCAATACGGCACTACGTGCGCACGTGACATTACAAAGAGATGTTGACTACATGGTTAATAAAGGTGAAGTCCTTATTGTAGACCAATTTACGGGTCGTACAATGCCTGGACGTCGTTTCTCTGAAGGCTTGCACCAAGCGATTGAAGCTAAAGAGGGCGTGAAAATTCAAAATGAATCTAAAACAATGGCCTCAATCACATTCCAAAACTATTTCAGAATGTATAATAAGTTATCTGGTATGACAGGTACTGCGAAGACCGAAGAAGAAGAGTTTAGAAACATTTATAATATGACGGTTACACAAATTCCTACGAACAAACCAGTGCAACGTGTTGATAAACCAGACTTAATTTATATTAGCCAAAAAGGTAAATTTGATGCAGTTGTTCAAGACGTTATTGAAAAACATAAAGCTGGCCAACCGGTATTACTTGGTACAGTTGCAGTTGAAACCAGTGAATACATTTCAAATTTATTGAAGAAAAATGGTGTGCGTCATGATGTTTTAAATGCTAAAAACCATGAACGTGAAGCCGATATTGTTGCAGGTGCTGGTCAACGAGGCGCAGTAACTATAGCTACCAACATGGCTGGTCGTGGTACGGATATCAAACTAGGTGATGGTGTTCAAGAACTTGGTGGTTTAGCTGTTATCGGCACAGAACGTCATGAATCACGTCGTATTGATGATCAATTACGTGGTCGTTCAGGACGTCAAGGTGATAAAGGGGACAGTCGTTTCTACTTATCACTTCAAGATGAACTGATGGTGCGCTTTGGTTCAGAACGTTTGCAAAACATGATGAACCGTTTAGGTATGGATGATTCTACGCCAATTGAATCTAAAATGGTTTCACGTGCGGTTGAATCTGCGCAAAAACGTGTTGAAGGTAATAACTTCGACGCACGTAAACGTGTACTTGAATACGATGATGTTTTACGTAAACAACGTGAAATTATTTATGGTGAACGTAATAGTATCATCGATAGTGATGAAAGTGGTGGTTTAGTTAATGACATGCTACGCTCAACACTTGAAAGAAGCGTGAACTACTATGTAAATGAAGAAGCGGACGATCCAGATTATGAACCATTCATTAACTATGTAGACGATGTATTCTTAAATGAAGGCGATATAAAAGTTGAAGATATTAAAGGTAAAGACAACGAGGATATCTTCGAATTCGTTTGGAATAAAGTTGAAATTGCATTAAAAGACCAAAAAGAAAAAATTGGAACACAATTTGATGAATTTGAACGAATGATTTTACTTCGTTCTATAGATACGCATTGGACAGATCATATTGATACGATGGATCAATTAAGACAAGGTATTCATCTGCGTTCTTATGGTCAACAAAATCCTTTACGCGATTATCAAAATGAAGGTCATCAACTTTTCGATACGATGATGCAAAATATCGAAGAAGATGTTAGTAAGTATATCTTGAAATCGGTTGTTTCAGTAGAAGATGATCTTGAAAGAGATAAAACAACAGACTTTGGTAAAGCAGAGCACGTTTCAGCCGAAGATGGTAAAGAAAAAGCTAAAGCAGAACCTTATGTGAAAGATGAACATATTGGTAGAAATGACCCTTGCCCTTGTGGAAGCGGGAAAAAATATAAAAACTGTCACGGTGCATAGTTCATAGTGACAGGTTATAAAACCGGAAGTTTTGATGAGTAGTCATTAACTTTCGGTTTTATTTTGTAATTAAGTTTGGTTAGGTATTTATTTGAATTAGATAAAGTTGTAATTAAACCGCAAACTTCTGTAGAATAGAGTTATTAACTTCAAATAAATGAAATACGTTATAGTTTATTATTTCATTCAAATAATCATAGGAGAGATGCATGATGGAATTGTCAGAGATAAAACGTAATATAGATACGTATAATGAAAAACTAGAACAACTTAGGGGGTCTCTTTGACTTAGAAGCAAAAGAGACGAACATACAAGAATATGAAGAAATGATGACCGATCCAACATTTTGGGATAACCAAGAAAAGGCTCAGGACGTTATTGATAAGAATAATGCTTTAAAATCAGTAGTGAATGCATATAGAACATTAGAGTCTGAACTTGAAGATATGGATACTACGAGAGCTTTGTTACTCGAAGAAGATGATGAAACGATGAAGCAAGATTTAGAGCAAAGCGTTCAAGATTTTAAAAATGAATTAGATCAGTTCGAGTTACAATTATTACTTGATGGGCCTTATGACGCGAATAATGCCATCATGGAATTACATCCAGGTGCAGGCGGTACAGAGTCACAGGATTGGACGAATATGCTCTTGAGAATGTATCAACGTTATTGTGAGCAGAAAGGATTCAATGTCGAAATTGCGGACTATTTACCTGGTGACGAAGCAGGTGTTAAAAGTGTGACGCTGATCGTTAAGGGACATAACGCATATGGTTATTTAAAAGCTGAAAAAGGCGTGCATCGTCTTGTGCGTATTTCACCTTTCGATTCATCTGGTCGAAGACATACATCATTTGCATCATGTGATGTTATACCTCAATTCAATAATACTGAGATTGAAATTGATATTAATCCAGATGATATCACAGTCGATACGTTTAGAGCTTCTGGTGCTGGTGGGCAACACATTAACAAAACTGAATCAGCGATTAGAATTACACACCATCCAACAGGGATCGTAGTAAATAACCAAAACGAACGTTCACAAATCAAAAACAGAGAAGCAGCAATGAAAACATTGAAATCTAAACTATATCAATTAAAAATTGAAGAGCAAGAACAAGAAATGGCAGAAATTCGTGGTGAGCAAAAAGAAATCGGCTGGGGTAGTCAAATTAGATCTTACGTATTCCATCCTTATGCTATGGTTAAAGATCACCGTACAAACGAAGAAACGGGTAAAGTAGATGCTGTTATGGATGGCGACATTGGTCCATTTATTGAAGCATTCTTACGCAGTCAAATGGATCAACATGAAAATGAAGGTTAAGTAGCCATTAAACAGCTATTTTAATGAAACATAATATAAGAAAGATATATTTAAATATGTAGAGTCAGCGCGCAATCTTATTAAAAGTTCAGATTGTGATCTGGCTCTTTTTGTTTGATAAAGGATAGATAAATATTTAATTAAATATGTAAAATGCAATCTTTAATATTACGAGTAAGTTTTGAAATCTATCATCTCAAACATGTTAAATACTTTAATGGCAAGGTTTGTGGCGTATTTATCGACTTGTAATATAGGTGTTTGAAATATAAAGTTGACTGTTATGTTACAAAACCATAACAATAGAAAATCTTTGTTTTTATTATGCTATAGTATGTTTGATTAAAATTAAGACAGTAAAGGATGAAAACTTAATGAAGAAAGGTTTAACATTTTCTATCACCTCGGCAGCCTTGTTTTTTGGTATGAATCATGTTGCATCAGCAGACCAAATACACACAGTAAAAGAAGATGCTAAATTGACAGATATAGCACAAACATTTGCAACTACTACGACAGAAATACAAAATTTAAATCACTTACAGAATAGAGACTATGTTCAAGTTGGGGAAACCATCGTATTACCGGATTCTGACATTGTAGAAGTTAAGGATGGAGATACGATTAAAGCAATTGCTGAAAGACATCAAATGACAATGAACCAATTGTATCAATTGAATCCAAATTTAGGTGAAGTCATTTATCCAGGTCAATTAGTTGCGGTATCAGAAAAAGGTTCAGCGCATCTTAATAACCAATTACAGCAAATATTTAACAGTCATGAAGCAGTTCAACCAACAGCACAAATAAATGATGACGAACGCAATAAAGCAGAAAACAATACTATACGTAATGTGCGTACGTCAGGGAATATCACGCCAAGTGCAACGCAAACATGGCAGAACAATGATTATTCCGCTTCGGATAGACAGCAAGTTTCGAATACAACTGCAAATGAACAGGTAACTTCAAATTATCAGTATAGCCCAGTGTCACACGCTTCTAACGGTAGTAACTATTATGATTGGGGTCAATGTACATATTATGCTTTTGATCGTCGACAACAATTAGGGAAATCAGTTGGAAACTTATGGGGAAATGCGAATAATTGGGCTTCAGCAGCACAGCAAAGTGGCTATCAAGTGAACAACACGCCTGAAGTAGGTGCTATATTCCAAAGTACTGCAGGCAACTATGGTCATGTAGGTGTTGTTGAAAGTAAAAATGCAGATGGTTCAATTGTCGTATCTGAAATGAATTGGCAAGGTGTAGGTCAAAAATCATATAGAACAATCCATAACACAGGCCAATATAATTATATTCACTAAAAAAAATCTATCCTTCTGTGAAGAAAAATGATTTGATTTGAAGTGACGCTATCGAAATAAGAGTTCGGGATATGAGGAAATATCTCGAACTTTTAATGTATAGATAACAAGCAGAGTAGCTTAAACAAACGATTATAGCAGTATTTCAAGCTGCATCGTTTTTGATGCGTCATCAATCACCAACGCCATAGAAACAAATCCAATATTTTTGTACTACGCCCAGACTATACCTAAATCATTGATAACTATACCGTTGAAATATAACCTATTTTTATTATATGAGTTAAATTAAATGATTATTATTTTTCAATGATATTGATAAGACATTTAACGCGTTGAATGATATTATAAAATCAAGAATAATCATTTTTTAATAAACTAGGAGGCGATGTCATGGGTGTACATCAATATTTTAAACGTTTATCTGATTTGGAAAAATTAATTAGATTGCCGGGTAAATTTAAATATTTTGAGCATAACGTCGCTGCTCATTCATTCAAAGTGACAAAAATCGCTCAATATTTAGGTACTGTAGAGGAATATCATGGTAATGAAGTCGATTGGAAAAGTTTATATGAGAAAGCATTAAATCATGATTTTGCCGAAATATTTACTGGCGATATTAAGACACCGGTGAAATATGCAAGTGGAGAATTGAAAAAATTATTTTCTCAAGTAGAAGAAGAAATGGTAGACCATTTTATAAATGAGGAAATTCCAGAGCCATATCAAGCTATTTATCGTGAGCGATTACAAGAAGGTAAAGATGATTCCTTAGAAGGACAATTGTTGTCGGTTGCTGATAAAATTGACTTATTATATGAAACTTTCGGAGAAATACAAAAACGTAATCCAGAACAGTTATTTTTTGAAATTTATGAAATGTCACTAGAGACAATCATGCAATTTGATCATCTTAGCTCAGTTCAAGATTTTATCGAGAATATCATCCCAGAGATGCTAACAGAGAAATTCATACCAAGATCTGAATTGCGTGAAACAACAATGGCAATTTTAAATAATAGGAATGGGTGAATTCCATGATTTGGTATATATTGGCATCCTTTTTCCCATGTGTTTTTGTTATATTATTCAGTGTGCTAACAAGAAGCAAATGGGTAGGTACAATATTGACTTTAATTTTAATAGGTGTATCAGTTGAAAAGGGGTTCTTTCATAATGAATGGATCATTTTCATAGATGTCGTTTCATTATTAGCGGGGTATCTTATCATCGACCAATTAGAGTTGCATAAAAAAGATGATGATTGAATAATAAGCATTGAGCAACCTAATTGCTATAATTAAATAAGAGATTTATAATAATATAACTTCAAAAAAAAGAAGTTTTTATGATATAAAATCAAATGGATGCAAACATGGTGACATACTATGTTTGTTTTTTCTTTATAAAAAGAAGTATTAAAACTACGAACAAATGTTTGTTTTTGTATTCATAAATCTGTTAATATATATAACGAGTATAGAACCATTCATCTGAATAAATGATATGTAAAGAATCAATATATGAACGTTTTAAGATAAACAAATTGTAATAGGTTCGAAATAAGAGATATAGACTTAATTAGGAGGCATGTGTCGCCATGGAACATTATCCGTTCAAACTGCATTCTGAATTTGAACCTCAAGGGGATCAGCCAGAAGCAATTCAAAAAATTGTAAATGGTGTTAATGAAGGGAAAAGACACCAAACGCTATTAGGCGCAACTGGTACTGGTAAGACATTTACGATGAGTAATGTAATCAAACAGGTTGGTAAACCAACACTGATTATCGCACATAATAAGACCTTAGCAGGCCAATTATATAGTGAGTTCAAAGAATTTTTTCCTGAAAATAGAGTGGAATACTTTGTAAGTTACTATGACTATTATCAACCAGAAGCCTATGTGCCTTCAACTGACACTTTTATAGAAAAAGACGCTTCAATCAATGATGAGATTGACCAGTTACGACATTCAGCTACCAGTGCGTTGTTTGAGAGAGATGACGTGATTGTGATTGCCAGTGTCAGTTGTATCTACGGTTTGGGTAATCCAGAAGAATACCGTGATTTAGTCGTTAGTATACGTGCTGGCATGGAGATGGATAGAAGTGAATTACTTAAAAAATTAGTGGACGTCCAATATACAAGAAATGATATAGATTTTAGACGCGGTACATTTAGAGTTAGAGGGGATGTCGTTGAGATTTTCCCTGCATCTAGAGAAGAAATGTGTATCCGTGTAGAATTCTTTGGTGATGAGATTGATCGTATTCGTGAAGTGAATTACTTAACTGGAGAAGTATTAAGAGAACGCGATCATTTTGCAATCTTCCCAGCATCTCACTTCGTAACACGTGAAGAAAAAATGAAATCAGCAATTCAAAGAATTGAGAACGAATTAGAAGAACGTTTAGCTGAATTAAATGCAGAAAATAAATTGTTAGAAGCGCAACGTTTAGAGCAACGTACCAATTATGATTTAGAAATGATGAGAGAAATGGGATTCTGTTCGGGTATAGAAAATTATTCCGTTCACTTAACATTACGTCCTATGGGGTCAACACCTTATACATTACTTGATTATTTCGGAGATGACTGGTTAGTCATGATTGATGAGTCGCACGTAACTTTGCCGCAGATTAGAGGTATGTATAATGGTGACCGTGCTCGTAAACAAGTATTAGTTGACCACGGATTCCGTTTGCCGAGTGCACTAGATAATAGACCTTTAAAATTCGAGGAATTCGAAGAAAAAACGAAACAGTTGGTTTATGTTTCAGCCACACCAGGACCATTTGAACTTGAGCATACAGATGAGATGGTTCAACAAATCATACGTCCAACCGGTCTGTTAGATCCTAAGATTGAGGTGCGCCCTACAGAAAATCAAATTGATGATTTACTTGGTGAGATACAGGATCGAATCGATCGAAATGAGCGTGTACTTGTTACAACGTTGACTAAGAAAATGAGTGAAGATTTAACGATATATTTAAAAGAAGCAGGCATCAAAGTAAATTATCTGCATTCTGAAATTAAAACACTCGAACGTATAGAAATCATTAGAGATTTAAGAATGGGTACGTATGATGTCATTGTTGGAATTAACTTGTTAAGAGAGGGTATTGATATACCAGAAGTGTCTCTTGTTGTTATTTTAGATGCTGACAAAGAAGGATTTTTACGTTCTCAAAGATCACTTGTTCAGACAATTGGACGTGCCGCACGTAATAGTCGCGGGGAAGTTATCATGTATGGAGATAAAATTACTGACTCCATGCGCTATGCGTTAGATGAGACGGAACGTCGTCGTACGATACAAGAAGCATATAATGAAAAACATAACATTACGCCTACTACAATTAATAAAAAAATACATGACGTGATTAGTGCTACTGTTGAAAACGATGAAACAAATGAGCAACAACAAACAGAAGTACCGAAGAAAATGACGAAGAAAGAACGCGAAAAAACAATTGCAAATATAGAAAAAGAAATGAAGCAAGCCGCAAAAGATTTAGATTTCGAAAAAGCCACAGAGCTTAGAGATATGCTATTTGAATTAAAAGCAGAAGGGTGACACAAATGAAGCAACCATCCATTGTAGTTAAAGGGGCACGTGCCCACAATTTAAAAAATGTAGATATTGAAATACCAAAAGATAAATTAATAGTTATGACAGGGCTTTCCGGTTCAGGAAAGTCATCACTTGCTTTCGATACAATATATGCAGAAGGTCAACGCAGATATGTTGAATCTCTCAGTGCCTATGCACGACAATTTTTAGGTCAAATGGATAAACCGGATGTCGATACGATTGAAGGTTTATCACCAGCGATTTCAATTGATCAAAAAACAACTAGTAAAAACCCAAGATCTACTGTGGCGACAGTCACAGAAATTTATGATTATATTCGTTTACTATATGCGCGTATCGGTAAACCTTTTTGCCCTAACCATGGTATTGAAATAGAATCACAAACAGTTCAACAAATGGTTGACCAAGTGATGAAATTAGAAGCACGTTCTAAAATTCAAATCTTAGCACCTGTGGTTTCTCATAGAAAGGGCGCTCAAGAAAAACTGATAGACGATATAACAAAAAAAGGTTATGTACGTGTACGTGTTGATGGAGAAATATTAGATGTCAATGAAGTACCAGCCTTAGATAAAAATAAAAATCATACAATTGAGGTAGTAGTTGACCGTCTTGTTGTCAAAGAGGGTATCGAAACGCGTTTAGCTGACTCCATTGAGACGGCGTTACAATTGTCAGAAGGAACGCTCATTGTCGATATCATTGACGGTGAAGAATTGAAGTTCTCAGAAAATCATGCTTGTCCGATTTGTGGTTTTTCAATTGGTGAGTTAGAGCCACGTATGTTTAGTTTTAATAGTCCGTTTGGTGCTTGCCCTACATGTGATGGGTTAGGTCAGAAATTAACGGTTGATTTAGAGTTAGTCGTACCAGATACGAGTAAAACCTTAAATGAAGGTGCAATCGTTGCTTGGGAATCATCGAGTTCGGATTTTTATCCTACGATATTAAAACGCGTGTGCGAAGTGTTTAAAATTAACATGGACAAACCATTTAAAAAATTAACTGACAGACAAAAAGATATTATTTTATACGGATCTAAAGGTAAAGAAATAGACTTCACATTTACGCAACGTAACGGCCAATCTCGTAAACGTACGATGGCGTTTGAAGGTGTTATAAATAATATCAGTAGACGATACCATGATTCCCCTTCTGAATTAGTAAGAGAAATGATGAGTAAGTACATGACTGAGTTACCTTGTGAAACGTGTCATGGTAAACGTTTAAGTCGCGAAGCTTTATCAGTTTATGTAGATGGGAAAAATATTGGTGACATCGTTGAGCGTTCAATTAAAGACGCATTAGATGCCTATAATCATATTGCGCTTTCAGAACAAGACCAAAAAATTGCCAATCAAATATTGAAAGAAATTAATTCTAGATTAGAATTTTTATATAATGTAGGACTAGAATACTTAACTTTAAATCGTGCATCTGGCTCTTTATCTGGTGGCGAAGCGCAACGTATCCGTCTAGCAACTCAAATTGGTTCTAGACTTTCTGGCGTCTTATATGTATTAGATGAACCATCCATAGGTTTACATCAAAGAGATAACGATAGATTAATTAGCACTTTAAAAGAAATGCGTGATTTAGGTAATACGTTAATCGTTGTTGAACACGATGATGATACCATGCGTGCAGCAGACTATTTAGTGGATGTTGGTCCTGGCGCTGGTGAGCATGGTGGTGAGATTGTTGCAAGTGGTACACCTAAACAAGTTATGAGCAACAAACACTCTTTAACCGGACAATATTTAAGCGGCAAAAAACGCATTGAAGTGCCAGAAGCAAGAAGAGACATTACTGATCGCAAAATTAGTGTTAAAGGTGCGCGTAGTAATAATTTAAAAGGCATTGATGTAGATTTCCCATTATCAACGATGACTGTTGTAACGGGTGTTTCAGGTTCTGGTAAGAGTACTTTAGTTAATGAAGTGCTTTATAAATCTTTAGCGAAACAAATCAATAAATCTAAAGTGAAACCAGGTGAATATGATGAAATTAATGGTATAGATCAATTAGACCGAATTATAGATATTGATCAATCGCCTATTGGACGTACGCCAAGATCAAATCCAGCTACGTATACTGGGGTTTTTGATAATATTAGAGATATATTTGCACAAACAAATGAATCTAAAGTCAGAGGTTATACCAAAGGTCGTTTTAGTTTTAATGTTAAAGGCGGTCGCTGTGAAGCATGTAAAGGCGATGGTATCATTAAAATTGAAATGCACTTTTTACCAGATGTCTACGTACCGTGTGAAGTTTGTGGTGGCACGAGATATAATCGTGAAACGCTTGAAGTAACTTATAAAGGGAAAAATATTGCAGAAATCCTAGCGATGACTGCTGAAGAAGCGACGGCATTTTTCGAAAATGTTCCGAAAATTCATCGTAAGTTAAAAACGTTAGTAGATGTTGGTTTAGGTTATGTTACATTAGGTCAACCTGCGACAACATTATCTGGTGGTGAAGCACAGCGTGTGAAACTTGCATCAGAATTACACAAACGTTCAACAGGACGCTCCATATATATACTAGACGAACCTACAACAGGTTTACATGTGGATGACATCAGTAGATTACTGAAAGTTTTAAACAAGTTAGTTGAGAATGGTGACACCGTGGTTATTATTGAACATAATTTAGATGTCATTAAAATGGCAGACCATATTATTGATTTAGGTCCAGAAGGTGGCGACGGTGGAGGTACTGTTGTTGCAACGGGTACACCTGAACAGATTGCAGAAGTAGAAGCAAGTTATACTGGTAAATATTTAAAACCAGCCTTAGAAAGAGACACGGTAAAACAATAGCAATTGTACCGTATCTATTTTCCAACAGCATAACAAAGCTCTTGCGACACCATGTTACATGCGTGTGAAGCAAGAGCTTTTTTGTGATTGTTAACCTTTGATAACATGTCGCAAACATAAAATGTTAAGTTTATCGTTAATTTTAAAATGAATCAGCTTTTAATAAGAAATATCGTATATAATTTATATAAGGCATATATTAAAATATACTTCGTCTGCACTTTTTAATATAGATTATCAGTTCTTTTTGATATGATATGAACATAGTACAAATGCAGAAGAAAGAATGATAGAGGTGAACGCATGTTAACTACACAGAGTTTAGTAGAACGCTTTAAGCTTGAAGTAATCACAGGTGAAGCGGGTTTAAATAAACAAATTAAAAATACTGATATATCAAGACCGGGTTTAGAAATGGCAGGTTATTTCTCTCATTATGCCTCTGACCGTATTCAATTATTAGGAACTACTGAGTTATCTTTCTATAATTTATTGCCTGATGAAGAACGGAAAGGACGTATGAGAAAATTATGTCGTCCAGAAACACCAGCGATTATAGTGACAAGAGATTTAGAACCTCCGGAAGAACTTATAGAAGCTGCGAAAGAAAACGAAACGCCATTGATCACGTCCACAATTGCCACAACTCAATTGATGAGTCGTTTGACTACCTTTTTAGAGCATGAACTCGCTAGAACGACTTCATTGCATGGTGTGCTTGTTGATGTTTACGGTGTTGGTGTGTTAATCACAGGCGATTCTGGTATAGGTAAAAGTGAAACAGCGCTGGAATTAATCAAACGCGGTCACAGACTTGTAGCTGATGATAATGTTGAAATCAGAGAAATTAGTAAAGATGAATTAACAGGTCGTGCACCTAAATTAATTGAACATTTGTTAGAAATTAGAGGACTAGGCATTATAAATGTTATGACTTTATTTGGTGCCGGTTCAATTCTGACTGAGAAGCGCCTGCGTTTAAATATTCACTTAGAAAATTGGCATAAAGAAAAACTATACGACCGTGTAGGGCTAAACGAAGAAACATTACGTATTTTAGACACAGAAATAACGAAAAAAACCATTCCAGTAAGACCAGGTCGTAACGTGGCGGTGATTATTGAAGTAGCTGCGATGAACTATAGACTGAATATCATGGGTATCAATACAGCAGAAGAATTTAATGAGCGTTTAAATGCGGAAATTTTGCGTAATGGTAATCATAGTGAGGGGAATAATCAATGATGACGTTAAGCTATATCGATCCGATTGCGTTTGAATTAGGACCGATTTCAGTACGTTGGTATGGCATTATTATTGCTATGGGCATACTGCTAGGTTACTTTATTGCACAAGCAAGCGTGAAACGTATTGGATTCCATCAAGACACACTCGTCGATATTATATTTTGGAGTGCCATATTTGGTTTTATTATTGCTAGAATATATTTCGTTATTTTTCAGTGGCCGTATTATGTACAACATCCAATTGAAATCCCAATGATTTGGCAGGGTGGTATTGCCATACATGGTGGTCTTATTGGTGGATTCGTAACGGGTATTATTATTTGTAAACAAAAAAATATTAATCCATTTCAAATTGGTGATGTGATTGCGCCAAGTATGATTTTAGGACAAGGTATTGGAAGATGGGGAAACTTTATGAACCATGAAGCGCATGGGGGCACAGTTTCTAAATCTTTCCTTGAAAACTTACATATTCCTGACTTTATAATTAATAATATGTATATTGATGGAAAATACTATCAACCAACATTCCTTTATGAGTCTATTTGGGATGTGTTAGGATTTGTTATCTTAATTCTATTAAGAAAACACTTACGTATTGGTGATACCTTCTGTCTCTATTTAATTTGGTATTCCATTGGCAGATTCTTTGTAGAAGGCATGCGTACGGATAGTTTAATGCTTGCAGGTGATATCCGAATTGCCCAATTAATGTCCATTATTTTAATCATAATAGGTGTCGTCATAATGATTGTTAGACGTGTTAAATATGATGCGCCACGTTATAAAGCTGTTGGTCCATTATCATGGCCAAGTAAAGAAGTGAAGTGATAGTCATTTATGCGTAATTTAAAGAAACAACAAGTTCAAGGTAAAAATCCTTTATGGCATATGTATCGTTTTGTCAAAGGAATGAAAATGTTTAAACAAACGTTAATTATTGAAGTTTGCCGTTATTTGCCTAATGTGAAATTAAAACATTGGGCATATCGTAAATTATTGAAAATGGATATCGGGGCTCATACAGCATTCGCTTTCAAAGTAGTTCCTGATTTATTGTATCCTGAATACATCACGATTGGTAAAAATTGTGTGATTGGCTATAATTCAACGATTTTAACACATGAATTTTTAGTAGATGCATTTACTACAGGCCCTGTGAAAATTGGGGATCATACCTTGATTGGTGCAAATGTGACCATCCTACCAGGCGTTACCATTGGTAATCATGTTAAGATTGGTGCGGGTTCTATTGTAGCCAAAGATATTCCAGATCATGCATTAGCGTATGGGAATCCCATACAAATAATAAAATAAAGAAACATTTAGGAGGTGACGATGGATGGCGCATAAAGACAATGTAATACCAATGAAATTAGATAGTCAATTTTATAAAAAATTAGGAGATCAAAAATTTCATCAACAAGAATATAAAAAAGCGGCATCTTACTTCGCTAAAGTGCTTGAAATGTCACCTCAGGATTTTGAAACAAAAGTAAAATATTCGGAGTGCTTAGTTAGTTTAGGTATAGGTAGCAAGGCTGAACATCTTTTTTATGAAAGTATTGCACAAGGTGAAGAAGTTGAAGAAAGTTATTTTCAATTAAGCCAGTTAAATATAACGATGAATGAAGCCAATAAAGCATTTTTATTTGGTATTAACTATGTAACAATATCTGGTGATGAGGATTATAAAGAAGAACTTGAAGAAATGTTTGAAGTCTCATATCATACACCTGAAAAAATAGAGACAGAAAGTAAATTATTTGCGATTCAACTTATTTTCCAATATTTATTTTCACAAGGCCGCTTACCAGAGGCTCGAAATTTTATTTTAAATCAAAGTACTGACATTCAAGAACACCGCGTCGTACGTAATTTATTAGCAATGTGTTATTTATATTTAAACGAATACGAAACTGCTAAAGAAATGTTTGAACGTTTATTAAGCGAGGACAACACAGATGTGCATGCATTATGTCATTATACATTGTTGCTATACAACACGAATGATAGTGAAAAATATCATCGCTACTTAAAAATATTAAACAAAGTAATGCCGATGAATGAAGATGAGTCATTTAAATTAGGTATCGTGCTCTGTTATTTAAAACAATATGAAGCTTCGCAAAAGATTCTACAACCACTTTATAGAAGAGGAAAGTTCCTTTCGATTCAAATGTATAATGCACTCAGCTATAATCATTATCATTTAGGCAATCATGAAGAAAGTAAATTCTTTTGGACAAAATTACAAGAAATTTCTAAAGTTGATGTTGGCCATGCACCTTGGGTTATTGAAGAGAGCAAAGCGTATTTTGACCAACAAGTATTGCCGTTATTGTTGAATGATAATAGCCACCATAGATTATATGGCATCTTTTTATTAAACCAATTAAAGGGCCGTGAAGTACTCTTAACCCAAGAAATTTGGGGTGTACTAGAATCTATGAATGATTATGAGAAACTCTATTTGACTTATTTAATTCAAGATTTAAAATTAAACAAATTAGATTTTATTCACAAAGGCATGTTAATGCTTTATGATATTGAGGCATTGAAAAATAATGAAGATTTATTTATAGTATGGATTGATCAAGCAGAAGCGATCATTTCGGAAAAAGTTGACCTAGCAAATGTTAGTGATTATGTTGCTGCATTTGTATATATGTATTTTCGTCATTCTGAAATCAAAGTTACAAAGCAACAAGTTTTAGATTGGTTTAAAATTTCATCTTACCGTTTAAATAAGACGATAGATTATTTAGTGAGCATATAAGTTTATAAAATGCAAGAAATCATATATACTTCGCATATTGAATTAGTAAACAGGAGGCAATTAAAATGGCTGAACAAGTGGATTTTGATATTGCAATTATTGGTGCAGGCCCAGCAGGTATGACTGCAGCAGTTTATGCATCTCGCGCAAACTTAAGTACTGTAATGATAGAACGTGGCATGCCTGGTGGACAAATGGCAAATACGGAAGAAGTTGAAAACTTTCCAGGATTTGAAATGGTAACAGGTCCGGACTTATCTACAAAAATGTTTGAACATGCGAAAAAATTTGGTGCACAATATCAATATGGTGACATTAAATCAATCGAAGATAAAGGCGCATATAAAGAAGTGAACCTAGGAAATAAAGTAATCACTGCACATGCAGTTATTATCTCAACAGGTGCAGAATATAAAAAAATTGGTGTGCCAGGTGAACAAGAACTTGGTGGCCGTGGTGTAAGTTATTGTGCAGTTTGTGATGGTGCATTCTTTAAAGGTAAAAAATTATTTGTTATTGGTGGCGGTGATTCAGCCGTTGAGGAAGGCACATTCCTTACAAAATTTGCGGATAGCGTAACCATTGTACACCGTAGAGATGAATTACGTGCGCAAAAAATATTACAAGATCGCGCATTTAAAAATGAAAAAATTGATTTTATCTGGAGCCACACACTAAAAACAATTAACGACAAAGATGGTAAAGTAGGATCAGTCACATTAGAATCAACAAAAGATGGTTCTGAACAAACATTAGATGCGGATGGTGTATTTATTTATATTGGTATGAAACCACTGACAGTACCTTTCCAAGATTTAGGTATTACAAATGAAGTCGGTTATGTCTTAACGAATGAAGATATGAGTACAAGCATTCCTGGTATTTACGCAGCAGGCGATGTACGTGAAAAAGGTTTACGTCAAATCGTTACTGCAACAGGTGATGGTAGTATTGCAGCACAAAGTGCTATCGCATATATTGAACACATCAAAGATACAATAGAAGCATAATCAATCGTGTGATTGTGTTGTATAATAGAATTTAGTTAAAGCTAGAACATGATGCTCAGATATAACTGAAAGCATTGTGCTCTAGCTTTTTACATAAGGATATATATTTATCTATGTTTATAATTGAAGTCTTATGGTTATAGGAGTTAAATTGCAGCCACAGCTAACTTCAATATTAAAGTGATAATGCTACTACCTAAGACCTTTTTCATGTAAAATGAAATATGATAGCATAAGATTGTTAGACTTATTTGAAGTGAAATGAATCACATCACTTTAAAATATGAACTGTTAACAACGAAGTAACATTTTATGATTAAATAAATCAACGAATGGTGTGAAAAGATGCAACCGGATGAAAAAGAAATAGTAAAAAGTGAATTATTAGTCGTTACAGGTTTATCAGGTGCTGGGAAATCTGTAGTCATTCAAAGTCTAGAAGATATCGGTTATTTCTGTGTAGACAACTTACCACCGATACTTTTACCTAAATTTGTAGAATTGATGGGGCAAGGTAATCCATCATTACAAAAAGTTGCAATTGCAATCGATTTAAGAGGGAAAGAATTGTTTAAATCATTAATCCACGAAATGGATTTAATTAAAAGTAACTCTGATGTGATTGTGGATATGATGTTCTTGGAAGCATCTAATGAGCGTTTAATTTCTAGATATAAAGAAACAAGACGTGCGCATCCGTTAAATGGAAATGGACAACGTTCATTGATAGAATCGATAAATGAAGAACGTGAGTTATTAACAGAAATTAAAAGTCTAGCGAACTATACGATTGATACGACGCAAATGAAACCAAAAGAATTGCGTAAACGCATTGGTGACTATTTCAATAAGAGCAATGTACAAACATTTAATATTAATGTAACGAGTTTTGGATTTAAGCATGGTATTCAAATGGATGCAGACTTAGTATTCGATGTGAGATTTTTACCGAATCCACACTATGTTGATGAATTAAGACCACTCACAGGAGAAGATGAAGCGGTTTATAAATATGTTATGAAATGGAAAGAAACAAATATATTTTATGAAAAATTAATAGATTTATTGAAATTTATGGTACCAGGATATAAAAAAGAAGGTAAATCACAACTGGTTATCGCAATCGGTTGTACTGGTGGTCAACACCGTTCAGTCGCATTAGCCAAACGTATCGGAGCAGAACTTAACGAAAGTTTTGATTACAATGTGTATGTGCATCACAGGGATGCACATGTGGAAAGTGGCGTGAAACATAAAGATGAGAAGAATTAAACTTGTACTAATAGGTGGCGGTACAGGCTTATCCGTTTTAGCTCGAGGCCTTAAAGATTACCCAATAGATATTACGACAATTGTCACAGTTGCCGATGATGGTGGGAGCACAGGAAAAATAAGAAATGAAATGGATATACCTGCACCGGGAGATATAAGAAATGTAATTTCTGCATTAAGTGAAACTGAGTCAACTTTAGAACAACTTTTCCAATATCGTTTTAAAGAAAACCAAGTTGAAGGTCATTCGCTTGGCAATTTACTGATTGCCGCGTTAACGAATATTACGGATGATTTTGGACATGCAGTTAAAGAATTAAGTAAGATTTTAAATATTAGAGGTCGTGTTATTCCGTCTACTAATACAAGTGTGCGTTTAAATGCAGTCATGGAAGACGGAGAAATCGTATATGGCGAGTCTAAGATTCCAAAAAAAAATAAAAAAATCGAACGTGTATTTTTAGAACCTGAAGATGTAAAACCGATGGAAGAAGCAGTTGAAGCGATTGAAGAGGCAGATTTAATTGTTATGGGGCCAGGTTCTTTATATACAAGTGTCATTTCAAATTTATGCGTAAAAGGTATCGCAGATGCATTACTTAAAGTAGATGCCCCTAAATTGTATGTTTCAAATGTAATGACACAGCCAGGTGAAACGAATAATTATTCTGCTGTCGATCATGTCAATGCTATCCATGATCACATGGGTGCGAAATGTATTAACTATGTTATTTGTAGCACGCAAAATTTTCACGGTAATGTATTAGAACGCTATAGAGAAGAAAATGCAGAACCTGTAAAATGCAACACGACAGATATGGAAGCACAGAATATTAAAGTCTTTACACATCCTGATTTAGTAGAAGTGTCTTCAGAAGATTACGTGCGCCATAACACTGAAGTACTTTCAAAAATGATCTATGAAATCGCTATGAGAGAAACGGCGACAATTGAGTTTAATCGAAATAAAGATCATAATAAAGATCATAACGAATAAGCCAGACAATAAACTTATAAGAAGGGACTGATTGAATCATGAGCTTTGCATCAGATATGAAAAATGAACTTACTAGAATTGAAGTAGATGAAGAAAATGCAAAAGCAGAGCTCAGTGCGCTTATTCGAATGAATGGTGCACTCAGTCTATCCAATCAACAGTTTGTTATTAACGTTCAAACCGAAAATGCAACAACAGCAAGACGGATTTATTCGTTAATAAAAAAAGTGTTTAATGTGGAAGTGGAACTACTCGTACGCAAGAAAATGAAATTGAAAAAAAATAATATCTATATTTGTCGTATTAAGGCAAGAGCCAGAGAAATATTAGATGATTTAGGTATTTTAAAAAATGGTGTCTTTACCCATGAAATCGATGAAACTATGATTCATGATGATGAAATGCGTCGCAGTTATTTGAGAGGTGCCTTTCTAGCTGGTGGTTCTGTTAACAATCCAGAAACGTCATCTTATCATTTAGAGGTTTTTTCGTTATATGAAGATCATTCTGAAGGTATCACACAATTAATGAATGCGTATGAATTAAATGCAAAACATCTAGAACGTAAGAAAGGCAGCATTGCTTACTTAAAAGAAGCAGAAAAAATATCCGATTTTTTAAGTTTGATAGGTGGTTATCAAGCACTTTTGAAATTTGAAGACGTTCGTATTGTTCGAGATATGAGAAATTCTGTGAATCGATTGGTTAATTGTGAGACAGCCAATTTAAATAAAACTGTAAGTGCAGCCATGAAACATGTAGAAAGTATACATTTAATTGATAAAGAAATTGGTTTAGACAACCTTCCAGATAGATTGCGTGAGATCGCAAAATTAAGAATTGAGCACCAAGAAGTTTCATTAAAAGAATTAGGTGAAATGATGTCGACGGGAAAAATATCTAAATCTGGTGTGAATCATAGATTAAGAAAGTTAAATGAGATGGCTGATAAATTAAGAAGCGGTGAGCCTATCGAACTATAGCACATAAGATGTATCATCTGTTTTGCATGGTTATCTCTTAATTTGAAAAAGAATTAAGTGTAAATTGAATTTCTTCTAGTCACACATAAAATAAATATGCTAATATAATGAAAAGTATGAATTTCAATTAATGACGCCTCATGGAGGTGTCTTTTTTAATATTTAGGCATTACTTGATGAATATTGAACATTTTATTTATAAACCACAATAATAAAATAGTGAAAAGGGAGGGTATTTATGAAAAATTTAATAAACAAGCATTATAAAAACATTATATTCTGTTTAATTGGTACATTCATAAATGCGATTGGTGTAAACTGTTTTTTACTTGGATCAAATCTAGGTGATGGTGGCACAGTAGGGATATCATTATCTCTTATGTATGCATTCGGTTTATCGCCAGCGTGGACCTCATTTATTATCAATACCGTTGTCGTATTTGTAGGGTGGAAATTTTTAAGTAAAACGGTAGCGGTCTACACCGTTATTTCCAACACTGCGTTGTCTCTATTTTTACATTTAACTGAAAATATTAATCTAGGTGTAGATAATTTTGTTATTAATTCTTTATTTGGGGGCGCTGTGATTGGTATCGGTGCAGGGCTAGTAATTTCTACTGGTAGTACACTGGGTGGTACATCAGTCATTGCGAAAATTGTGAATAAATACTCCGAGATCAAAACGTCACAAGGTATTTTTATACTAGATGCACTTGTTGTTCTTTCATTCTTAATGGTACTACCATTAGAAAATGTGCTGTTTACCATTATTATGTTATTTGTTACGGAACGTGCCACGTCCTTCGTTATCGAAGGTTTCAATCCGAAAAAAGCAGTTACAGTGATTTCAAGCAAAAGTGATTTAATTAGTGATAAAATCAATGCGTTTACCGGTAGAGGGTCAACCATATTAACTGGTAAAGGTGGTTATGGAAAGTCAGAAACACATATGTTGTACGTCGTTGTACCGCAATCACAAGTTACAAGGGTCAAGAAACTGGTAAATGAAGTGGATGAAAATACATTCCTAGTGATTCACGATGTGCGTGATGTTTTAGGCAGTACCTTTATAAATATGAATTAAGAGGCAAAATAAAAACGATATTTCGGTTTCAATACCGAAATATCGTTTCTTTAATGTTAAGTTTAATTAAGTCCCATCAACAATAATTAAAGTTGAATTAGGGCTTTAGAACTTCACTATTTATCTAATTGATCAATAGTGTATTGCGCTTGTTCTTCCGTGAATCCTTCAATATCTGATGTTAATTGATTGTATATTGCATCGTTTGACATATCCTGTGTATCAGCATAATCTTTAGCTTTTTCGAGAGCATTCTTTTTATAATTCGCTTTTAAATTATCTACTGCATATTGTGCATCTGATTCTTTAAAACCATCAGCTTCAGACATTAATTGATTATAGATGCCATCTTTTGACATGTGCATAACGTTCGAATAGGTTTTCGCTTTGTTTAATGCAGATTTTTCTTCTCTAGAAGCACTACTGTTGTTTGAATTGTTTGATGAATTATCATTAGTGTCTAAGTTGCCTAGGTTTGCAGTACATGCTGAGATGCCTATAATGATAATTACTAACAAAATTAAACAACCGCAACCAGATCCACAACCCCAAAACCAACCTTTACTAATTTTTTTCGATTTTTTGTTGATTTTGATGCGCTTGGTATTCTCTCCACTGCGCATCACTAATTTGCTTGTCTACTAATGTCTCATTTCCACTTTGTAAAATAATCTAATTTTTACAAGTGTATCAAATGATTGTAAATTTAAAATGAATTTTGTATTATTAATTATCTTTATGTTTATATATTGCTCAATGTAAAAAGCGTGAATTTTGTGTATATATTAAGAATTGATTTTTAAGTATCTCATTTAGATAAGGATGTATTTTTAATAATTAAGATAATTTGGTACTTAATATCATAATCAGTGTGGAAAATTACATTTCTCAGTGTAATCCATTTTTTATTAATAGAATTTTAAAAAATGAAAAAATCAGATCGAGAATCATTTTTGATGTCTCGGTCTGATTGATTGTACAAGTAGGGGATGACTTAAGTAGGAATATAAAATACATGAGATTGAACTCGTGTGCGCTTTATATTGGTTATCTTCCCTTTTTAATTTGAAAAGTATACTTTTATTACTTATTAGTCCCCTCGAAGGGCATATTATAAAGTTATTAAACGTTGTTATATAAGCTTTTGTTTTTCGTTGTGGGGACTATTTGGGGACTGGAAAATAAATTATAGTAAAAAAACCACCTAATATTTATAATTAAGTGGCTTAAATAGTTTCTAATAATTTCATTGCTTTTTCATCTTCACGCTCGTAAGTTTCTTGAAGTAGGTGGGAGTAAATGGATTGTGTCGTGGCTGGGTTGGAATGTCCTAAATGTTTTGATATATATAGTATTGAAAAGCCATGATGTATGAGTATAGAACAGAAACTGTGTCTTAGCGAGTGAATAGTTATCTCTTTTATATTTAGATTAGCACATGCTTTTCTCAGTACTTTGTTTACAGCAGCATTTGTTATTGTTTTACCATCAACAGTAAAGATGTAACCACTGATATTAGTAGGTCGTGAATCAATAAATGATTGAATACGTTTCATAGTTACTGTATCAATACTTATTATTCTGTCTGATGTTTCGGTTTTGGTACCTCTTAAATGAATTTTATTATTTTTAATATCCAGATCTTCACGTTTCAATTTAGCAATTTCTGAAAATCTACCACCTGTTGTAAGTGCTACTAATAGCACAAGTGATGAGGTGGTATTTTTTTGTTCAAAATAATGTTTAAGTTTTTTGAATTCTGATTCATTAATAAACTTCATTTCTTCTGTTTTGGCTGGAACAGATGCGTGTAATTCTGCTTTGTATGTAGGGTTTTTAATAACATAACCTTCATGTATAGCATCATCGAATGCATTACGTATATAACTATTTAACTTTCTAATCGTTTCATAACTATGCGTTAAACCGTACTCATTGAGAAACTTTTGGTATTCAGTACGTTTAATATCTTTTAATAACTTGTGTCTAAAATGGTCTTTAATATGCTTGTATGCAGATTCATAATGTCTTTTAGTTGATTCTGATACGTGTGGTAGTTTATTAACTTCATACCATTGATAAAAATAATCTGCAAATGTTATATCATTACTTACAGCATAACCATTTCTCATTTTATACTCTAAATCTTCTGCAATTCGTTTAGCTTCTTGTTTAGTACGATAACCACCTTTTTGAACCTTTTTACGGTTGCCTTCATCATCTACATATGAGATTGAATATCTCCATGTTTTACCTCGCTTTTCAATGTATGCCACTTAATCACCTCAATTTTGTTCTGACAAGTATTGTTTCAATTCATTTATTGTAGTCATTCTTACTAGACGTTGTAATTTTAAAGCGTCTTGTTGTTCTACTGCTTGGTTAATTGCTGAATAGTAATTATCTTCATAGAAAACGTCTCTATTTTGGTTAATCATACCTAATTGACTTATCAAACTATTTCTATCGTCAATATTCTTGTTTAACAAATCGAATATCAATGTATATTCATGTGAGTGCGAAATAAGGACGTTTTCATCTTTTTCTCTAGATATTTTAGTTCTTTCGTTTAATAAGCCTTCTTTAAATATATTTATTATATTTCTCAATCTATCACGCTCATGATCTTTTAAAATAAGAAGTTCTTTTTCTGTTTCGTTGTTATCTAAGAGTATATTAACGTCAGTTCTTCCTAAAAATAGTTCAAATCGTTCTTGATTTAATAGCCATTCCAAATCAAAGTATGGGTATTCAACAGAATTAATTTTAGAATTTTTTTTGTCAATTCTAACAAAATTATCTGTGAATTTTTTATTAGGTAAACCTTTATCTAAATTTGCCTGTTTCATATTAGCAAATTGATTAAATTCTTTTTCAGCATTCTCTAAATTATATGAGGCTAAAGTTAGAAATCTTGAATAAAGGTTTTCTTTATTTTCTGGATCTAATGAATATGCTAAAGATAACAGCCTTTCTTTTTTAGGTAAACTGACAGAATTATTTTCAATTTTTGAAATATATGATTCCGATATACCCGATTTATTTGCTAATTCTTTCATTGTAAACCCTTTTTCTTTCCTTTGTTCTTTTAACAAACTGTTCAATGACATGGTTTCACTCCTTTAATAATAATTAATACAGTTATCATTTTACATTTATTTTCAAGTTTTTCAAGATTAATACTTGCAATTTTAAAATAAGCGATTATAATAAGGGTATATTCAAGTTTTGACATTAGCAAAAATTGAATTAAAAAAGAGGGGGGTTACTTATGAAAGATATTAACACTTTTAAAATTAAACAGTTACTAGTTAATAACAATATGAGTATTAAAGAACTAGCAAAAGAAACACCAGTTAATTATTCGTATTTGTTAGAGATTTTAAATCATAAAAAAAAGCCATCAATAATGCTAGTAATGAAAATTGCTAAAGCACTTAATGTTGAAATAGATCAAATTTCCAATATCAGTATTAAGGAGGAAGTTAGATGATTAAGGAGTTTTTTGATGGTAAGCAAATTAGATTCATAGAAAAAGATAATGAGTATTGGGCAATAGCAGGTGATGTTGCAAAAGCATTAGGGTATTCACACACACCACATATGACTAGATTATTAGATGTGTCAGAAAAGGCCGTCCATAATGTGGACACCCTTAAAGGTAAGCAAAAAGCTATAATTATTTCAGAAGTAGGTATTTACGAAGCTATTTGGAATAGTAGACGTAATGAAGCTCAAGAATTTAAAAAATGGGTTAAGCAAGTTATCAAAGAGTTAAGACAATCAATCGGATTAAAGCAACATGAAGTATTTCATTTAATGGATAAGCAACATCAACGAAAAGCTATGGATGTTTTGCAAAAAGGTTTATCTAATCCCAATAAGATTAGTTATATTAAATGTCAAACTGTAGTTAATAAATGTGTTTCAACATTGTTTGGTTATGATAAAGCCTTAAAAAAAGAACAAATGAGTGAGGATATGTTAATTATTCGTCAACAAATTTTAGATGATACAGTCGATTTAATGACTTCTATTAACAAATTCGGTTTAGATATTTCAGTCAGTAAAACTATCTACAATAAGTATTTAAATACACAAGCAACTGCTTAATAGGGGAGGTGAAAAAGATGCAAGAACAACTACAAGAAAATGAAGATATTGTAATTATCAATGAACCTAAACTTGTGTGGTCATTCAAAGATTTACAGTCACACATGCAATTATCAAGGAATTCAGTTATGAAAAAACTTTTGCTTAATCCAAGGTTTAAAAAGGACATTGAAAAGTATGTCCATGAACCTAAATCACAAGCAGATCATTATAAGTTTTTAGCAGAACCAATGAAAGAATATATTAAGAAAAATTTTAACGAAATATATAATTCCTAGGAGGATAGAATGAAAACATTTATTGCATTAATTATCGCAAGTGCCACAACTTCAACAGCAGTAGGTTTCTATACGGAAGATATATTCAATGCTTTGGCATTATATACGCCACTAGCACTTATATCAATAGTAGTGAAAAACAGTTTGGAAGAAAGAAGAATCAGACGTAAATATAAAAACGTAATGGAGGAAACAGAATAATGTTATACACAGAAAAAGTACAAGAAAGTGTTGAGTTCGCAGATTTGAGAAATAAGGTTCAATCGTTGATCGATTACCTTGGAATGGAAACATCAGAATTAGAAGATGAACGAGAGTATGCAGTCAAGAAGAATCAGCCTATATATCACCAAGCTATTAATAACAACATTAAGCAAAATTATATTGTTTCAAGTACGTTACAAGCTATTAGAACAGATATTGAGAACATGTATGATGATATTCAAGCTGATATTAAGCAAGAAAAAAACGCATTATCTACTGCCGACCAAAGCGAAGATAACGCGTAAGAAATGAATGTTAAAGAAACTTTATGTATTTCAATTATAGCAAAAATTACGTTATGTATCTACAAAAACAACAAGAGGGGGATTTGATGGCTATAAAAACCAAAGATTCAATAATAGATGTGAATGAATTGGAAATACCGAATGAACTTAAACAATTGAATCAATGGGTGCTGTGGCGTGCTGAATGGAACGAAAGCCGTCAAGAATACAAAAAAGTACCTTATCAAGTAAATGGTGTAAAAGCTAGCTCAACGAATAAAGATACTTGGAGTAACTTTCAAGATGTTTATTCACTTTATGATAGTAGTAATGGTTACGATGGTATAGGTTTTATATTAAGCAAAGAAAGTAAACATATTTGTCTTGATATAGATAACGCTGTAGATGCTGAAACACATCAATTACAAACAGAATTAGGACTTGAAATGACAGAACTCACATACTGTGAATTAAGTCCAAGTGGTACAGGTTTACATTGCTTTTTCAAAGGTACATTACCAGAAAACAGGAAAAGTAAGCGTACTGATTTAGATATAGAGCTGTATCATACTAGTAGATTTATGACATTTACTGGTTACACTATCGGAGGTTCAGAAATTAGCGACGATCAAGGCGTGATTGATAATTTAGTAGAACGATTCTTTAAAGCAGAACCTAAAAAGCAAAATATAAGAATTGCTAAAACTGGTAGCAGTATTTTTACAGATGATGAAATTGTAAGAATGATGACTAAAAAAAGTAAATATAAAAAATTGCTTGCTGGTGAGTATGAAGGTATTTTTGATAGCCCTAGTGAAGCTGTGCAAAGCTTGTTAAGAGTATTGGCATTTTATACTGGTAGAGATAAATCGCAAATGGAAAGTATCTTTTTAACTTACAATAATCTTACTGATAAATGGGATGAAAAGCGTGGAAATTCAACTTGGGGTAATAATGAACTAGATACAGCTATAGCTAATCAAGAAACAATTTATGAGCCTAATTCGAGAGGAACAGGGCAATCGCTTAGATATACAATATCACTAATTCGCAAAGAAGAATTGGCGTTTATGAAGGCAGAATTTGAGAAGGCGAAAGAAAATGGTGAAGCATCAGGCAGACCACCACAAACGATTAGCTCAAACAGATGCGCCGTATTACTTAATGATGTAATAAAATTTGTGATATTTGATATGGAAGAAAACACAAAGTTAGCAATGTATCAAAGTGATAAAGGTATTTATACACAAAATACTGCGATTATTAAACGTATTATTTCTTGGTTAGAACCTAGACACAATGAGAAAAAAGCATTAGAAGTCATCTATCATTTAACTAATATGGTAGACGTGGTAGACAAAACTAATGAACCACATTTAATACCAGTCAATAATGGTGTATTTAACAGAAAAAGTATGAAATTAGAATCTTTTACGCCGAAGTATATATTTACTACTAAGATTTCAACTAATTATATTGACAATCCTAAAACACCAGTAATTAATGGTTGGAGTTTTGATAACTGGTTAGAAGAAGTGGCATGTGGTGATAGAGAAGTATTCACATTATTATGGCAAGTTATTAATGATTCATTAAATGGAAATTATACACGTAAAAAAGCGATATTCCTAGTTGGTGATGGAAATAATGCTAAAGGTAGCTACCAAACGCTGCTTACTAACTTAATTGGCTTTGATAATGTTGCAAGCCTTAAAGTTAATGAGTTTGACCAAGAGTTTAAATTAGGCGTGCTAGAAGGTAAAACACTTGTCATTGGTGATGATGTACCAGTAGGTGTGAATATTGAAGATAGCTCAAATTTCAACAGTGTTATTACAGGTGATCCAGTGCTTGTAAATATAAAGAATAAACAGCCATATCGAACTGTTTTCAGAACTACTGTGATTCAGTCAACTAATGGCATGCCTAGATTTAAAAATAAAACAGGTGGAACAAACAGACGACTTTTAATAGTACCGTTTAATGCAGATTTTAACGGTGCAAAAGAAAACCCAAATATCAAAGAAAAATATCTTACCGATAAAAAGGTACTCGAATATGTACTTCATAAAGCTATAAATTTAAATTTCAATAAGTTTATTGTTCCTAGAGCATCAGCTAAATTGTTAGAAGAATATATTCAAGACAATGATCCAGTATATGATTTTAAAGTCACAGAGTTTGATAAATGGAAAATTGATAAAGTACCTAAAGCAGTTGTTTATTTTAGATACAAAGTTTTCTGTGAACGTGGTGGCTATAGAGCACTTTCTGAAAGGAAATTCTGTAAAAGTTTTGAACGTTATCTTGATAAATCTTGGAAGGTTGAAAGACCTAGATATTATTCAGTTAATGATTTACAAGCAAAGGTGGGTCATTTCGAACCTACACTTTTACCACACGGAGAACAAAAAATTTCCTATGTGAACACAATTTTAAAAGTAGTGTAAATGAGGTGTGTGCATGAAACTGTGCATGAAATAGCAAAAACAAACAAAAATTCGTGCACAGCTGAAATGCATTGATATAACAGCGTTTATAAGACATTTAATCACAATTACAAAAGTTACTGTGCATGAAATATTTTAACTCGTGCTCACCTTCAAACCGTTGGTAATACAGGGTTTATAGCCCTAACTGTGCATGAATTTTCAATTTTAAAGAAGTTAATATACAAATAACTATAAGAAGTAGGGCATTAATATATAAGAAGTTTTTTCAGAAATTTGGTGCACTCGTGCACAGTAAAGTACTTTATCCCTTGTGAGAGTAAGGTTTAGAGGTGAGCATGAACTGTGCATGTTGTGCACGAAGTGGTGTTTTTGTGCACGAACTAAGTTAAGTAACGGACAAAAAGGAGATTAAGAAAATGAGATACCTATATAACAGTGGCAATAGATATAAAACAGTAGTAACTAAAAATAATGTAAATCGTGTGATTATAGAATTAACTTATTAAACATATTTCAAAATAGGAGGACTCATAAACTGTGTTAATGCATTCAATACCAACTGATCCATTCAAATTAAATAATAAGAAACTCAATATTAACGATATTAAGAATTTAGAAATTGCTAATAAACCTATTTGTCACATCTATAAAACACAGGGCAAGTATCACTATTTAGAAATAGACTTTATAACATGTGATTGGTGTTTGTCGAGTTTAGGACAGGCAACGCTGCAATCAAGGTTAAATACTGAATCAATTTTCTTGTGGTTAAGAGGGTATAATTTGAAACTCAACTATAACAGTGTAGGGCATATGACAATATATTTACGTGGTGATCATTTAGCGATTAATTATTTACTAGATGAAATTAATAAACTCACTGCAGATGCTAAATATTGGCAGAAATACAGAGATGGTAAACGTATGTTAGAAATTGATAGAAATAGTCACTATGTTATGCCGACACACCATATTAAAGGTAATACACAGAAAATAAGTTAAGGGAGTGTTTCCATGAATCACAAACGGATAGCACATCAGATTCTAGCTCGTTTACCTACCCATGTGAACAATGTATCTGTTAGGTATATTGATTCACTGGTAAGGCAATATGCTAGAAATAAGAAAGATTTTAGTGCAATAAAGCGAATAATAAATCAAAAACGAAAGAAGGCATTTAATTATGGTAAAAACAGTACAAGATAATACAATCAATATCTTTGATAATCAAATCTATGATAAGGGTGTTAAGGCAAAAGAGATTAAACAGAAATACCATCAGCTAACAAATCGTATTAAACAGCTTAATAGTAAAATTACACATTATCAAAATAATGATGAATTTGCAGAAGCAACAAAATTAAAAAGTCTACAATCAGATTTAGAACAAGAACTAATCGAAGTCGACGAACAACTTAATTCATCAGATTATAAAGTAACTGAAGAAGAATTTGACCAGTTCTACAAGGCATACAACAAAGAAATGACAGGATTTAAGGATGAACATCAAAAACTAGCGAAAGAGATGCAGGATAAACTGCAAGATGTTGTAAAAGTGTATCGTAAAATGATTGAGAATAAAAATGAGGCTGGTCGTCGTATATCTCGTGAACGTTATGTTAAGCAAGAGAAAAATAATCCTGGTAACATTCACAACCAGTATAAAGGCCAAATGCTAGACCATGAAATAAATTTAGGTGATGGCAACAAGTACAACGAACAAACGACTCCTAGAGGCTATGCATGGCAACTGGAGAAAGCATTAGATACCGTTTCTCGTGATGAGTTCCAAAAATATCATTATGGCAAGAAACAATGGTAAGGATGTGAGTATATGCTAACAACAATCAAACAATCAGATAATAACGTTAAATATAATAAGCAAAAGAATCGAATTACAGTACAAGCACTTACAACTGATAAACCTGTAGAAATGGGAACGACCAAAACAGTAGATCCTAACTATCAGACATTTAAACCATATGAGTTAGATAACAATGTATTTCAAGCATTAAAAGACAATGACAAGCTATGTGTGATGTTAGACAACAATAAAGATAGTAATATCCTAGCATCGATACATCGTGGCAATTTAACTGTCGTAGTCAATAAAGGACTGTATGGACTGTCTATAGAAGTGGATGACAAACCAATTATGCAAGAATTTATAAAGTTAGTGCAGCAGAACAAAGTTAAGAGTGTACAAATCTATACAGATGAAGTGACATCGATGAATAAGCTCATTGAAAAGATTGGTAAAATAAAAGCAATTTCTATTAATACTAGATAATATAAAGTAGCATTATGACGGCGTTCATGGTATAATATAGATATTAAAGATATACTAAATCTTTAATGTTGAGCGCTCAGTATTAAAGTCTAAATTAGCCATTGGGCATTTAACTCCTTATTATTTTCATTAGTTCCTAGTTCTTCTGTACGTTGGTTTAGGCCATCACTATTAATTGGTGGTGGTCTTTTCTTAAAGTATATATGTGAAAGTAATCACAATGATATATGTGGAACGCATTCAATGTGTAGCAGATACTTCAACATAGTATATAAAAGCACATGCAGTTATAAGACCCAAGTATTAAAGGTGCAGGCAAATAATGAGCATAGATAATAAAGCGCCATCTGTTATAAAGTGCCCAAGCATTAAAGACACTGTGTATTAAAGCACACTGCTTATTAAGGTGGATAGTTTAGAGGACTGCACAATAAAGGATACAGTGAATAAGCTACCTACATTAAAGGTCGGGCTATTAAGCACACAGTTTATAAGGTCACTACTTTTAGTATGAGGATTAGATCCAACTAATGAGATAGTTCACACAGAAGTTTCATTGTGATTGTTCATCAACATTCAAAGAGAAGAAATGAATTGTAGAAGAAATGAATTGTAGAAGAAATGAATTGTAGAAGAAATGAATTGTAATTGATATTTGATTTCTAATTAAGAATGATTAATCCAATTAAGATAAATTGTTTAAGTTAATTCATTTGTTGAAGTTCAATTGTTGATTGAGTTCAGAAGATAAATGATTTCATTTGTTGAATCAATTCAGTTAAGAAGTTCATTAAGAGAAGAAAGTAAATGTAAAAAGTAATTTCAGATTTGAATTACAAAAAAGTTTTAAAGAATTATTTTCAAAATAATATTTCTAATTTCAAAATAAAAATTAAATTCAAAAATCAAAATGAGATTTAAAAATATAAATAATAATTGTTGTTCGTAAAGTGATAAGCAAGAACAATGTTAGAAGCAATTAGGAGATACAAAACGTTATAACTAAGCATGAATACTTTGCATTATACAATGCCATTTGTAGCCATTTAGAGAGCTATACAGAGCATACATTTATTATTTAGATTTTAGGTACTCAACAATCTTACATGTGGCTTAAATGGGCTTAGAATACGATGTATGAAAAGAGTAAAAAAGTAACTAAATTTAGATTGAAAGTAAATTAATTTTGCCCAGTAGATAATTAAAGTAGTGGTGGAAATTTTAACGGATAGATTAATTTTATCGGTAGTGTAAAAAATTTTCGGATTGAGATTCAAAAAAATAAATTTCAAAAATATTTTTTGGTGTGGCGAAGAAAAAGCCCCGTGGCTCTAGTGTTCGAGCGAAAACGAGCCGAACTTTTCTGTAACCGCATCTTGAAATGAAAAGTTAAAATTGTGTAATTTTTCACAATATATGCAGGCGATATAGATTAAATTTAAGTATATAACGCCCTATTATCAAGATAATCATGTTCTCAACGCAATATAGGGCTTTTCTCAGTAGCGATTATCGATGAATTAGTAAAGTTTTTAAAACCAATATGGTCAATCGATATTCGAAATTGGTCGAAGATTGAAACACGTAAAAGAGAATGACCTTGTTCATGGAGAATTTATAAACTGGGTTGAAAATTCATTAAACATGGATAGAACGACAGCTAGTAAATTCATGAAGATTTCAAAAGAACTTTCAAATGATGAACCAGTTCAACATTTAGGGTTTAAAGCACTTTATCAAATAGCAACGATACCTGAAGATAAAAGAGAAGAAAAGCATAAAACTTCTTCTGGAGAAATGAAAAATTCATACGAGATGACAACTAAAGAACGAGAAGATTTCAAACGACACCAACGAAAACTTGAACTAGAAAAATCCCAACTCGAATCCCAATTGGAACAAGCACAACGTTCTGAATCAATTGCACATAAGCAATTAGAGAAATATATTTCAATACATAATATTTATAGGAGATGATATAAATGTCACAGAGAAAACTATTATCACAACAAAAAGCTTATCGTACCAAAGATGTACAAGAACAAAGAAATGCGACTGAGAAAGCTATGAATGAGCTTACACCTTTATCAAAAGAGCCACCTGATTTTTTAGATGATGATGCTATTCAAGAATGGTATAGAGTGCTTCCACTTATTAATGAATTACCTATAAAAGATTTAGACAAAGGTCTGCTTGCTACTTATTGCCAAACATATAGTAACTACAAAAATGCCACACTCAAATTACAAGAAGAAGGTATGGTGGTTGTAACTGAACGTGGAAGTAAGCTCTCACCTCATTACACAATACAAAGGGATAGCGTGAATACAATGAATGCTATTTGCCCTAAATTAGGATTAACTGTTGAGGCACGTCTCAAGATTATGGAACCTAAGACAAAAAATGAGTATGATCCCGTAGGTGATTTTGTGACAGGTAAGAAGCCTAAATCAGTATATGAAGAGTTTGGCATAGGTAAAGATGACTAATTGTCCAATAATTGGACAAACTTAAACTTATAATAATACTTTGCAAATTTTTCAAAATAATTAATTATGCAATCATTGTATAAATTCATAAAATGTAACGCTAAAGATTTAATTGATAAATTGCATGAACGAGCGAAAGAGAATAAACGTAAAGCTATGGGTGAAGCAGAAAGGAATAATTATAAGAAGAACAAAAATATTCGTTTTAGTTCAGCTGAACCACAACGTAAAACGAATAACCAACACAATACACCGGTTCATGAAAATAAAGAAATCACAATAAAAAATGATGTATCTGAAACAACTGTAAAGAGGATTAAAAATTAAAGAAATGAGGTTATACAATGCTTCTAAAACCTTGTATGCAAGTATTAAGATATTATCCTACAGAAAAGATAACCGAATACGAGCTATTAACTGCTTATAATCCCGTGTTTATTAATCGTAAAATACAAACCATTGAAGAACAAATTGAATGTATGTATAGCCTTAATACGTCGCACATGACATGTGATGATGTGATGGGTGTAGTCACAACTTCATATCCTTTAGAAAAGTTAGTATGTTGGATTGTTGAGAAAAAAGACGAGCTGGATAGATATAAAAAACAATCAAATAAACGACTAAATTTGGTTAAAAAGCTAATCAAACACTATCCTTCGCATGAACAAAAGGCTATCATTCAATACATGCAGTCAAATGGCTCATATAAGCCACACAAAATGATTGAGAAACTGCAGAAAGATTTATATCAAGTCCATCATAAAAACCGTTCACAACGCCGTGAGAAGCACATACAAGCCAATAAAGTGATTTATAATGACTATATCGAAACAAAACGTGAAAGCCTGCAAAATGAACGCGAGGTACTTGCCATATGATTATTGAGTATCAAGATGTGAACTATAAAATGTTATCCAAGTATATGTTGAACTATCACAGACTTTGTGACTGGTACATCAACAGACCTCATAACGTCAATGACCTTCAGTACCGAAATATATGTGATATGGTTAAAGGTATAACTGCTGTATATAATGATTCTTCTTTATTAAAACAACAAGTTATCAAGTTGACGTGGTGGGACAAGGAAAACTTATCAGATGACGTTATTTGCGACATCATCGGTATTAAACAAAGGGTATTGTTGCGTGCTAGAACGTCTATATTAGATCGATTGGCGAGTGAAATCAGCTATGTATGATAAAAAGACGATTAAACAGTTTATATTGAGTTGTCACGAGCATATTAACGATGATTATGAAGATAAACCCATTGAAACAGATGATTTCTTTGAGTTAGGTGCTGAAGTTGGCCATAAGCGTATAGATCAAATGAATACAGAAGATGCGATATTTTTAAACGAGCTAGAATTGGCTGCCGAAACAGTAGGAACATTCAAAGAGTTTAATTTGTTTTTACTGATGGTAGAGGGGAAAACTTACAAAGATATGGCTCGTATATTCGAAGTAGGCGTGCAGAGAGTTAAGCAGATGTTAGACAAGTTAATAGTTAAAATGATTGAATATTTGCAATATAACTAAAATTGTATATAATAGGTAATGGAATCACTTATCACTTTCTTACGAATACACACTAGACGACTTTAAAAGTCGTCTTTTTTATTTGGTTATTATACAACTAATTCTTTTAATCACTTTAGAATGCGTATAGAATAGGCTTATTCTAATATTTAATGCTATAGTAAACTTACATACAGCTATATATATTATTTTATAATTATTAATTTTGCTCATACCAATTGCCCAAGTATGTTACGGGTGGTAATTTGCTTGATATTTCAATGTCATGTTAAAATATATTTATCAGTTTTTTAGTAGCATCATAACTCTTAATTTACAAGGCAGACAGTCTAGTCTGTCTTTTTTTATTTACAATAACGAACATATGTTCTATTATATTTATTGAGGTGATACTATGATGCCAGATAAATATAAAAATGAAACAGACTATCGTAAAATACCACGTGAATATCTTAATCCACGCATACCACAAGGACGTGGCATGGTTAAATGGCAACCATTCAAGACTATGCCTGAGCAATACGAAAGATTAGAGCAATACATACTAGACCAAAATAAAATTGAGAGACCTATATTAAGTGAAGATCAATTAAATGAGTTAAATGATACATTAGTATATAAGATGTTTCATGATCCATCAATTGAATTGCGTTACTTCGAAAATGGATATATTAAAACTAAAGTGGGTTATATTCATAAAGTCGATGTGCATACAAAAACACTACACATGTATGAAGATACTGGAATGAGTGTATTGAATTTAAAAGATATTGTGGAGATAAAATAAGGGATTTAATAAAGAAACACATCAGTCCGCCCGAGCATATCGTTGAGTAGTTATTATTGTTATTAAAGTTGACATAGATTTTTTTAATTAATCTTATTATTGTATATTAAAATTAGCTAGTGAAAAACTAGCGCAATTCACCTTTTGTAAAATGATATATTTTTAACAGTCTGCCCCCACAGGCTGTTATTTTTATGTAAATTTACTTAACATAAATTTTTTCACAAAAAATAAATAGTATATAATGATTTTAGCTAGCGGAAACTAGCTATCTTAACCTTCCACTATTTAAATAAAAAACGAGCGTGATAATTATGAGTGAATACAAGCAGGTAATCAAAAAACTAATTGAAAGTGACATAACTGGTTATCAAATATATAAGAACACACTTATAAATCAAGCTATAATTTCTACTTTAAGAAACGGGAAACGTGATTTAGACAATCTATCATTAAAGAATGCTGAAAAACTATACCAATATGGAAAAGCCCACCTAAATGAATAGGTGGGTTGTTTAAAATATATGCAAAGTAATGTAATCGTAAATATTATTGGTTATATTTATTTTGATAATATTTCAATGCTGCAAGTTTTTGCTCTGCATCTTCAACTTCATATTGATTATTTTCAATTGCATACATAGTTTGCTTTTCGCCAGATGAAAGTCCATCACCAGTGTTTTTACGCCATTCTTGGTCAGGCATGTTCATATATGGATTATTAGGATCATAACCGTTAGCTTCTTGATTATCTTGTTGTGTTTGTTGTGTTTGTTGCGTGGTAGCATTGTCTCGTTGTTGGTTAGTATTCATTTGTTGATTTTGTTGCTCCTGTTGATCTGTATTAGCTTGTTGTGTATTGCTAGTAGTTTGATTTTGATTATCTGCGTTAGCTTGTTGGTCAACATTATTTTGTGATTGACTGTCATTGCTAGTAGTTTGACTATCGTTATCAGAGTTATTTTCCTTTTCAGTTTTATTGTCCTTAGCTGTTTTTTTACTATCATTTGATTTCTTGTTTTCATCTTTTGACGTATCTTCTGATTTATTTTCTTCTTTGTTACCACATGCCCCTAATACTAGAAAACTCGCTAATAATAAAAATAAAACTTTTTTTCATTTATACATCTCCTTAAAGATAATTTAATAAGTTCATTGTACTACACATAAAAGATAATAGTGATAACAAAAAGTTATGATTAAAAATAGTATTTATGAATATACTTATATTACATTTTGATAAAAAATTATGTAGCACTATCAGTTAAAAACGTTGCAATAATTTTAAATAGTGGGTCTTTTTACATGGATGTATGTTAGAATATTCTGTAAATTAATCTATTTAGGAGCGTATATATGATTCAATCTATAAATCACGTTACTTATTCAGTATCAGATATTAGTAAGTCGATTAATTTTTATAAAGACATTTTAAAGGCAAAAATTTTAGTGGAAAGTGACAAAACAGCGTATTTCATATTAGGGGGCCTGTGGCTAGCGCTTAACGAAGAAAAAGATATACCTAGAAATGAAATTCGATACTCATATACGCATATGGCTTTTACAATAGAGGAAAGTGAATTTGAAGAATGGTATCAGTGGTTAAATGATAACAATGTGAATATATTAGAAGGACGTACTAGAGACGTAAGAGATAAAAAATCAATATACTTCACTGATCCAGATGGCCATAAGTTTGAGCTACATACAGGTACGTTACAAGATAGGTTAGATTATTATAAAGAAGAAAAGCCACATATGAAATTTTATGAATGGGATGAAGTAGATAAAACAGACAATAATCGTGAATGACAAAATAAAGTTAAGGGATGCAGTAGATAAAGATGCGAAAGAATATGTTGAAATTCCTTTTGATGAGGAACTGTTGGAAATGTATGGTACTGAAATGAATATAAATAAAGCAAAATCATTAGATAAAGCAATGTTATTAGTTAATGAGATAAAGACTAGCCCTTATGAATAGGCTATTGAATATGAAGGAAAGTTTATTGGACAAGTTAGATTAACCATAGACGATGAAAATCATAAAGCAAAGTTTGCGATTGGTATATTCAATCCAAAATATTGGAATAAAGGAATTGGAACAAAGGTTTCAAATGCAATATTAAACTTCGGTTTTTCCGAATTAAAACTTCACAGAGTATATTTGAAGGTACTTGCGTATAATGAAAGAGCTATTAAATCATATGAAAATGTGGGATTTAAAGTTGAGGGTGAAGAAAGAGAAGGAGCTTATATTAATGGGAAGTATGAAACCGATATTCATATGAGTATTTTAAAAAGCGAATATCAGCAATCAAACGTATAGTTATACGTTAATTCACTACTCGATGCAACACAGAGCGAATGTCAGAGAGATAATTAAATAGATTTGGTAATTTTGGTGTAATCTTTTAAGATAGATGCGTGATGTTAATCAAAAATGTTTAACCAAAAGTATGTACTCAAAAATAGGTGTGTAAAAAGTCCACACACAAAAAAGTTTATGTGCTATTACTCAAAAATGAGTATGAGGTTAGGTTTCTCAAAAAAGAGCAACCAATGTACACGGTCAAAAATGACCACTTACTGTTATCCAAAAAAGACTAGCAGGTATTGTTCGAAATTTAAAAAGTTGCTTATAAAAGTATTGTCATTTAGTGAGGTGTCTAATGAGAACAGAAAAAGAAATGTTGAACTTAATTCTTAATATTGCTAAACAAGATAAAAATATAAAAGCAGTATGTATGAATGGGTCTAGGGTTAATGTAAAAATTCAACCCGATATACATCAGGATTTTGATATTGTCTACATTGTTGAAAATTTAGAAGATATAATTGCTGATTTGGAATGGATAAATCAGTTTGGAAATAGAATAATAACACAGTTTCCAGAAGCGCAAGATTTATATCCATCTGAATTAGAAGAACGTTATCCAATATTAATGCTATTTGATGATTACAATCGAATAGACTTAACATTATTATCGAAAAATAAATTATCTGAATATTTGGCAGAAGATAAATTAATAAAAGTACTTCTTGATAAAGATAATTTGTTACCAAAAAACAATAGTGTTAGTGAAGCAAGTTATTGGATAAGTAAGCCATATCAGAAATTGTTTGATGAATGTATAAATGAGTACTATTGGGTTTCTACCTATGTAATGAAAGGTATATGGAGAAATGAGTTGCTTTATTCAATAGATCATTTGAATATATGTAGAAGAATGCTACTTTTAATGCTTGCATGGGATAAAGGTTATAAATTTGATTTTCAAGTTAATTTTGGTAAGAGCTTTAAATACTTGCCTAATTATTTAGGATCTAATAAAAATAGTGAATTGACTTCCACTTATCCTCATTTAAATACTAATGAAATAAAAGAAGCATTATATAAAATGACTGAAATGTTTGAGTATGCTGCAGTAATGGTCAGTAAGAAATGTAAATTATGATACAGAAAACTATGCAGAAGTTAAGAAATATATTGGTTTTAATAATTAAAGTTCGTGCATAATGAGAGAAGTATTTACAAAACAATTGATTTTATAATGGGGACTAAATGGGGGCGCGAAATTCAAAACGCATCAAAACGAATGATACTATAAAATATAAAAATACCGACACCACAAGTGTTTTGACAACTAGTGATATCGGGTGAAAATGAGAAAATAACTTATTAATCCCCTCGAAGGGAATCGAACCCCTATCTTAAGAACCGGAATCTTACGTGTTATCCATTACACTACGAGGGGGTAAAGACGCATTAATATAAGTGTACAAATCTTAACGAAAACGGTCAATAAGAATAATTCAACTTTCATAAAATTTTTGAGCGTTATTTTTTGACCATGTTTGACTTTTAGGTTAAAATAAGTTTATCAGTTAGAAATAAGGAGGCAATATTAATGAATTTAATACCTACAGTAATTGAAACAACAAACCGTGGGGAACGTGCATATGACATTTACTCACGTTTATTAAAAGACCGTATTATAATGTTAGGTTCTCAAATCGATGATAATGTAGCAAACTCTATTGTTTCTCAATTATTATTCTTACAAGCACAAGATGCAGAAAAAGATATCTATCTTTATATCAATTCACCAGGTGGTAGTGTAACTGCTGGTTTCGCTATTTACGATACAATCCAACACATCAAACCAGATGTACAAACAATTTGTATCGGTATGGCTGCATCAATGGGGTCATTCCTACTTGCAGCAGGTGCAAAAGGTAAACGTTTTGCATTACCAAACGCTGAAGTAATGATTCACCAACCATTAGGTGGCGCGCAAGGACAAGCGACTGAAATTGAAATTGCTGCTAATCATATTCTTAAAACACGTGCTAAATTAAACCAAATTTTAGCTGAACGTACTGGTCAATCAATTGAAAAAATTGAGCAAGATACAGATCGTGATAATTTCTTATCAGCTGAAGAAGCTAAAGACTATGGTCTTGTTGACCAAGTTATGGTACCAGAATCATAAGATTTAATTTCATTAAAAAAGCCAAGCTACATAATCAGTAGCTTGGCTTTTCTATTTATCTCACATTATGAATTGTTATTAACTTTAAGTCTACGATAGTTGCGCCAAATTAATTTAATGGCTACAAATGTTACACAGATACCACTTATCACCAATATTGATGATATAAATAGCATAGTTAAATTTTGTTCAAAAGCACAGATACCATTAATTAATAATAACAATCCAGCGATAAATAATAAGGCATGTGTTAAACGATCTGTCTTCATGATTCATTTCGCTTCCTATTCACTTAATGTACTAAATCTTCGAGTGCGATTTTTAAATCAGGATATTTAAATTTGAAATGGGTTGCTTGTAATTTATTAGGTATTACTTTTTGTGTATCGAGCACAACAGTCGACATTTGACCTAAAGCTAACCTAATGGCTAACGATGGGACCCATGTATGATGAGGGCGATGAGAAACGCGTGCAAGTGTATACCCAAACATGTTTTGATGTTCTACAATCGGTGCAGTAAAGTTAAATACACCTCGTGCACTTTCTGTATTGATAGTATGGAGCAAGGCTCTCACTAAATCATCTATATGAATCCAAGAATACCATTGTCTTCCTGAACCTAATTTTCCACCAAGATAAAAGTCATAAGGCAATTTCATCATTGGTAGTGCGCCGCCATCATTAGACAAGACCATTCCAAACCGACCAATAACGACACGCGTACCAAGCGTTTCAAATTGGCGAGCCATTCTTTCCCATTGATATACGACTTCCGATAAAAAATCAAAAGGAAGTGTTTTATATAATTCAGTATACGTACGATATAAGTCTGGTTTATAGTAACCAACAGCACTCGCATTGAATAATACTTCTGGTTTATGTTTACGATTTTGAAATAATTCGAATAAAGCTTGTGTAGCTTGTATACGACTAAGCATAATGGTTTGTTTATAGGATTTAGTCCATCGTTTATTTAAACTAGCACCTGCAAGGTTAATGACGATATCGATATCAGGTATTTCATTTTCCCAATTTGGTTGAGACCAATTGACGTAGGAAATCTTAGGGTGTGATGAAGTCATATCCTGTCTAGTTAAAATCGTTATATGCGCATCACTTTGTATGATAGCTTTAACTAATTGCGATCCTATCATACCTGTACCACCTGTAATTAAATAATGTTTCATTTTATCACCTCATAATTTAGTAATGCCTAATGTTGGAATGATTAGAGTGAATCAATCGAATCACATTTGAAGGTCATAATTTTTTCATTGTTTGTTCAATAATATGTCATTTACTCGTATTAAGAACTATTTAAAATAAAGAGCATTCATTTTATAATTGAGATACCTTCGATATTAATTAATCATCTCTTAATTATTTCGAGTATACCCCATAATATACTAACGAAGGTGAAATTTTGACTCCCTTTAGTAGTGGCCTGTACGCATTGCGTATAGGCCTATATTTATATGTTAACGCAATTTGCTTTGTGTAACTATCTTTTTACATTTAAGTCAAAACATTTTATAAGGATATGAAGGTCGTTATGCCCTATAAAGTAAGTATAGAAATTATTCCAGTGGCTATGAATAACAAAATAATAATCATCATAAATAAGGGGAATCGCTTTTTATCTCGGTCTTTTGATTCGTAATGATCGTTATCGATCATAATTTGACGTAGACCTCTTTTTTGAGATGATTTTTGCTCCTCTAATTCATCAAATGGATCATGCTTTTTCAATTTTAGAACACATCCTGTTATATTAATGTTATAGCTTATTCATATTAATAATAAAAAATTACAAAAGTATTGAAAACGAAGATTACTATAGATTAATATTAAACTATAGTATTAAATTTTAAGTTATATATGTATTTTACTATACATATGTCGTTAAGATAACATCTAGGTTAAAAAATAGTTAATGAGTTTAATTAATAAATGAAATAGTGTAAAATATACATTTGTTATTGAAAGCATGCGCATAAATGAAAACAAATGTTATGATATAAATTGAAGTGAGGGGAGCATATGCCAAACCATAATCCGAACAACAAGAAAATGAGTGGTTTTGCGAAAATTGTAAGTGGATTAATCGTATTATTATTAGTAGGTGGATTAATTTTTGCTATTTTTGCATTTGTAGATCATTCAAACAAAGCGAATGAACGTTTAGCAGATCAGAAACAAGAAGAAAAAGATAAGAAAGAAAAACAGAAGACAAAAGAAGAAAAAGACAAAAAAGATAAAGAGAAATCTACACAAGAGTCTCAACAAACACAACAAACGCAGCAAACAGTTCAAACGCAACAACAAACACAGCAAACGCAACAGACGCAGCAAACACAACAGCCAGCAACGACTGAGCGTCGTACAACAGAAGAAAAATCACCTGAAAAAACGAAAGAAGCTACCACAGAAGAAAGAACAACTGAAGAACGTTCTACTGAAGAAAAAACACGTGAGCCTTCAACAGAAGAAAAAACAACTGAAGAGAAAACATCTGAACCTTCAACGGAAGAAAAAACATCTGAACCATCGACTGAAGAGAAAAAACCAGAACCATCAACTCAACAAAGAAGTTCTCAAAATAATACACAAGAAAGATCAGCACAAAGCAACAATAATAGTTCAAGTACCAATGAACGCTCAAGCGATTCATCTTCAGAAGATGACTAATATATTTAATAGGACTGCGAAATCGATGTTAATCATATGATTTCAAGGTCCTATTTTTATAGCGTTAAAAACACCTGTTATACGGTTTGTTTTATAGTATTTAAGCACACAGACTAAAATAAGAAATTTAATAAGAAAGTAATGAGTGAGGATAATAGTATGAGTGTGATACAACCGCTAAGACAACCAAAAGGTCCACAGCCACATCCTATGTTTTTAGAATAGTGAAATGTTTGATTTGAATGCGAATAATCTGGTTGTTTAGGATTTTTGAAATAATCTTCATCTTTATAACGTCGATCGTTTGGATCAATGACTTCTGGATGATCGTTCTGTGACATGTATTTTCCTCCCAATTGAATAATCTATACTTTTATTTTATAGATTAAAGATAATGGAAGCAATGATTCTACAAGTGTATTTAAGCCGCTATCATAAGTGGATGCTTACTTATTTTTAAGAATCGGAAAATATAATGATTTATGATTAGTAAATGATTAATCGGGTAATATAACAATGCAAGACATTTTAGAGGAACGATAGAATATATAAAGGTAATAAGTAAAAATTAAGAGAAGTGTATTTCTCTTGCAATTTCAAATCGATAGTAGTATTATTGCAAATATAAGAGGTTATATTTTTTTGTCCTGCTAGGGACGTAAAAAGTCAACCTATGGTTGGAACTTGACCCTTTATAATGAAACGGAGGAGGATAGTAGTGAATGATTTGATAAAAGTTCAACAAAAACTTGTGCCAGAACTTGTTGAAAAAATGTATCGACGTTTTTCAATTCTCACTACTATTGCTAAGCACCAACCCGTAGGTAGACGTAGTTTAAGTGAATATATGGATTTAACTGAACGTGTATTACGTTCCGAAACAGACACATTGAAACAACAAGAACTAATCAAGGTTAAGCCAACAGGCATGGAAATCACTGAAGAAGGTAAAGCAACTGTTCGTCAGCTAAATAGTTATTTTAATGTTTTTTCTGATGACCATCATCTTTCACAGTTGATTAAGGAACAATATGACATTAAAGACGTCTATGTGATACCAGGTGATTCTGAAACTGATAAAGCAGTAAAAATTGAACTTTCACGACAGGCAGGACAGTTGGTTGAAGATGTTCTTTATGATCATGCCATTGTAGCAGTCACTGGTGGGTCTACGATGGCCTACGTGAGTGAGGCAATGCATAAACAGCCACATGATGTTTTCTTTGTTCCGGCAAGAGGCGGACTGGGTGAAAATGTTGTATATCAAGCAAATACCATTGCAGCGAGTATGGCACAACAAACGAATGGTGATTATACGACATTATATGTCCCAGATAATGTGAGTGAAACAACATACAATACACTTATGTTAGAGCCTTCAGTTATCCACACCCTAGAAAAAATTAGAGAATCCAATATTACAATCCACGGCATTGGTGATGCGCTGAAGATGGCGCGAAGACGTCAATCACCAAACGAAGTTATAGAAAAACTTCAACATCACAATGCCTCGGGAGAAGCATTTGGATATTATTTCGATGATCAAGGCGATATCGTCCATAAAGTGAAAACAATTGGACTACAATTAGAAGACCTTGAATCGAAAAAGTTTATATTTGCTGTAGCTGGGGGTAAATCTAAAGGAGAAGCAATTAAAGCTTACCTTTCTATTGCTCCAAAAAACACTGTATTAATTACAGACGAAGGTGCAGCAAGTGCAATCGTAAATAACAGTAATAAAAAGTGATTACACTTTTTAAATATCATTTTTAAAGGAGGCCATTTTAATGGCAGTAAAAGTAGCAATTAATGGTTTTGGTAGAATTGGTCGTTTAGCATTCAGAAGAATTCAAAACGTTGACGGAATCGACGTAGTAGCAGTAAACGATTTAACAGATGACGAAATGTTAGCTCATTTATTAAAATATGATACTATGCAAGGACGCTTCACAGGAGAAGTTGAAGTAGAAAAAGACGGTTTCCGCGTAAACGGACAAGAAGTAAAATCATTCTCTGAGCCTGAACCAAGTAAATTACCTTGGAAAGACTTAGACATCGATGTTGTATTAGAATGTACTGGTTTCTTCGCTGATAAAGAAAAAGCAGAAGCACACATCAATGCAGGTGCTAAAAAAGTATTAATCTCTGCTCCAGCTACAGGCGATTTAAAAACAATCGTTTATAATACAAACCACCAAGAATTAGACGGTTCAGAAACTGTTGTTTCAGGTGCTTCATGTACTACTAACTCATTAGCTCCTGTTGCTAAAGTTTTAAATGATGACTTCGGTTTAGTAGAAGGTTTCATGACTACTATCCACGCATACACTGGTGACCAAAGCACACAAGATGCACCACACAGAAAAGGCGACAAACGTCGTGCGCGTGCAGCTGCTGAAAACATCATCCCTAACTCAACTGGTGCTGCTAAAGCAATTGGCTTAGTAATTCCTGAAATTGATGGTAAATTAGATGGAGGAGCGCAACGTGTTCCTGTTGCAACTGGTTCATTAACTGAATTAACAGTTGTTTTAGAAAAAAATGTAAGCATTGAAGATGTAAATGCTGCAATGAAAAATGCTTCAAACGAATCATTCGGTTACACAGAAGACGAAATCGTATCTTCAGACGTAATCGGTATGACTTATGGTTCATTATTTGATGCAACACAAACTCGTGTAATGACTGTTGGCGACCGTCAATTAGTTAAAGTAGCAGCTTGGTACGATAACGAAATGTCTTACACTTCACAATTAGTACGTACATTAGAACACTTAGCAACTCAAGCTAAATAATTTGATGTAAAAATGAATTTAACAACTTTAATGTGCTGTTAAATTTAAACAATAAGCTTAGGAGTAAGCGGGGAGCACAACGCTTCTCCGCTTATTTTAATTTGTTGTTCCATTTAGAGGAGGAAGCTTACATGGCTAAAAAAATTGTAACTGACTTAGAATTAAAAGGTAAAACTGTACTTGTTCGCGCAGATTTTAACGTGCCGATGAAAGATGGAGAAATCACTGACGACAACCGTATCGTTCAAGCTTTACCAACAATTAAATACATCATTGAACAAGGTGGAAAAGTTGTATTATTTTCACATCTAGGTAAAGTGAAAGAAGAAAGTGATAAAGCAGCATTAACTTTAAAACCTGTTGCTAATGCATTAACAGAAAAATTAGGTGAAGAAGTTACTTTTGTACCTGAAACACGTGGAGAAACACTAGAACAATCTGTCAAAGATCTTAATGAAGGCGATGTTTTACTAGTTGAAAATACACGTTTTGAAGATGTAGACGGCAAAAAAGAATCTAAAAATGATCCTGAATTAGGAAAATACTGGGCTTCACTTGGCGATGTATTTGTAAATGATGCATTTGGTACTGCGCATCGTGAGCACGCTTCAAATGTGGGTATTGCATCTAATTTAGAAACAGTTGCAGGATTCTTAATGGAAAAAGAAATTAAATATATCGGTGGCGTAGTTGAAAACCCTGATAAACCTGTAGTTGCAATTCTAGGTGGTGCCAAAGTTTCTGACAAAATTGGCGTTATCACAAACTTATTGAAGATTGCTGACAAAGTACTGATCGGTGGCGGCATGTCATATACGTTCTTTAAAGCACAAGGTAAAGAAATTGGTTTATCTTTATTAGAAAAAGATAAAGTTGATTTTGCAAAAGAATTATTAGACCGTGCAGGCGATCAAATCGTCTTACCAGTTGATTGTAAAGTTGCAAAAGAATTCTCAAATGACGCTGAAATCACTGAGGTTTCTGTTGATGATATCCCAGCAGACCAAGAAGCTATGGATATTGGACCAAAATCAGTTGAATTATTTAAAGAACAATTACAAGGTGCGCATACGGTAGTATGGAATGGACCAATGGGCGTATTTGAATTAAGTAATTTTGCTAAAGGTACAATCGGCGTTTGTGAAGCAATCGCTGAATTAAAAGACGCTAATACAATTATTGGTGGTGGAGATTCAGCAGCTGCAGCTATTTCATTAGGTTATGGTGATGACTTCAGTCACATTTCTACTGGTGGCGGTGCATCATTAGAATACCTTGAAGGTAAAGAACTACCAGGTGTAGTAGCAATCGCAAACAAATAAGCGCACGACTAAAAACAGCTATCCATGATTATCAGTGGCAACACATTTAATCATAAATTACTAATAGGAGTGTAATATAATGAGAAAACCAATTATCGCAGGTAACTGGAAGATGAATAAAACAGTTAAAGAAGCAAAAGATTTTATCAATGAATTACCAACATTACCTGATACAAAAGAAGTAGAATCAGTAATTTGTGCACCAACAATTCAATTAGATGCATTAGTTACTTTAGTAAATGATGGTAAAGCAAAAGGCTTACAAATCGGTGCTCAAAATGCTTACTTTGAAGATAACGGCGCATTCACTGGTGAAACATCTCCAGTTGCATTAGCAGACCTAGGCGTTAAATATGTCGTTATCGGACATTCCGAACGTCGTGAAATCTTCCATGAAACAGATGAAGAAATTAACAAAAAAGCACACGCTATTTTCAATCACGGTATGACACCAATCGTTTGTGTAGGTGAAACAGATGAAGAGCGTGAAAGTGGTAAAGCTAATGAAGTTGTTGGCAACCAAGTTAAAAAAGCTGTAGAGGGTTTATCTGAAGCACAATTACAACAACTTGTGATTGCCTACGAACCAATCTGGGCAATCGGTACTGGTAAATCATCAACTGCTAAAGATGCAAATGAAATGTGTGCATTCGTAAGACAAACAGTTGCAGAATTATCAAGTCAAACTGTAGCTGACGCAACACGTATTCAATATGGTGGTAGTGTGAAACCTAACAACATTAAAGAATACATGGCAGAATCAGACATTGATGGTGCACTTGTAGGTGGCGCATCACTTAAAGTGGATGATTTTGTACAATTGTTAGAAGGTGCAAAATAATATGGCTAAACAACCAACTGCATTAATTATTTTAGATGGTTTTGCAAACAGAGAGAGCGAACACGGTAATGCTGTGAAACTAGCTAATAAACCTAACTTTGATCGTTATTACAGTAAGTATCCAACTACTCAAATCGAAGCTAGTGGTTTAGATGTTGGACTTCCAGAAGGTCAAATGGGTAATTCAGAAGTTGGGCATATGAACATTGGCGCTGGACGTGTCGTTTATCAAAGCTTAACGCGTATCAATAAATCTATTGAAGACGGCGATTTCTTTGAAAATGATGTATTAAACAATGCAATCAATCATGTTAAGAAAAATGATTCAGTGCTACATGTTTTTGGTTTATTATCAGATGGTGGCGTACACAGCCATTACAAACACCTTTTCGCGTTATTAGATTTAGCTAAAAAACAAGGTTTAGAAAAAGTATATGTTCATGCCTTTTTAGATGGACGTGACGTTGATCAAAAATCAGCATTAAAATATATTGAAGAAACTGAAGCGAAGTTTAAAGAACTAGGTATTGGTCAATTCGCATCTGTATCAGGTCGTTATTACGCAATGGATCGTGACAAACGTTGGGACAGAGAAGAAAAAGCATACAATGCTATCCGCAATTTTGGTGGAACAACATTCGAATCTGCTAAAGCAGGTGTCGAAGCGAATTACGATAAAGATTTAACAGATGAATTTGTTGAACCATTTATCGTCCAAGACCAAAACGAAGGTGTCAATGATGGTGATGCAGTCATCTTTTATAACTTCCGTCCTGACAGAGCTGGACAACTTTCTGAAATATTTACTGATAAAGCATTCGAAGGCTTTAAAGTAGAACAAATCAACGACTTATTTTATGCAACGTTTACTAAATATAATGATAACGTGAATGCAGAGATTGTTTTTGAAAAAGTTGATTTAACGAATACAATCGGTGAAGTTGCACAAGATAACGGACTTAAACAATTACGTATTGCTGAAACAGAAAAATTCCCTCACGTGACTTATTTCATGAGTGGTGGTCGTAATGAAGAATTTGAAGGTGAACGTCGCCGTTTAATCGATTCACCTAAAGTCGCAACCTATGACCTTAAACCTGAAATGAGCGCATATGAAGTTAAAGATGCTTTAATTGAAGAATTAAATAAAGGTGACTTAGATTTAATTCTTTTAAACTTTGCTAACCCAGACATGGTTGGACACAGTGGTATGTTAGAACCAACAATTAAAGCAATTGAAGCCGTGGACGAATGTCTAGGCGAAGTTGTTGATAAAATTACTGAAATGGGCGGTCATGCAATCATTACTGCCGATCACGGTAATTCAGACATGGTCCTTACAGATGATGATCAACCAATGACTACGCATACGACAAACCCAGTTCCAGTCATTGTGACAAAAGATGGCGTTACTTTACGTGAAACGGGTCGTCTTGGTGATTTAGCACCAACATTATTAGATTTATTAAATGTAGATCAACCAGAAGATATGACTGGTGAATCACTCATTAATCACTAATCAAAGTTTAATCGCTTTGAGCAAGATTGAGAAGCTAACGATTTCGAAAATGAGATATTTTCATTAAAATGGTTAGTTGCTTATAAACAACACAAGAGAATTAAATTACTTTGTATTTATAGTATTTAAAGCTATAATGAAGATGAAATTTAATATTTCTAAACTACTTATTTATAAAGGAGATTATAAACATGCCAATTATTACAGATGTTTACGCTCGCGAAGTCCTTGACTCTCGTGGTAACCCAACAGTTGAAGTAGAAGTATTAACAGAAAGTGGTGCATTCGGACGTGCATTAGTACCATCAGGTGCTTCTACTGGTGAACATGAAGCAGTAGAATTACGTGACGGAGATAAATCACGTTACTTAGGTAAAGGTGTAACGAAAGCAGTTGACAACGTTAACGAAATTATTGCACCAGAGCTTATTGAAGGTGAATTTTCAGTATTAGAACAAGTTTCAATCGATAAAATGATGATCCAATTAGACGGTACTGAAAACAAAGGTAAATTAGGTGCTAACGCTATTCTTGGTGTTTCTATTGCAGTAGCTCGTGCAGCAGCTGATTTATTAGGACAACCACTTTACAAATACCTAGGTGGATTTAATGGTAAACAATTACCAGTACCAATGATGAACATCGTTAACGGCGGTTCTCACTCTGATGCTCCTATCGCATTCCAAGAATTTATGGTGTTGCCAGTAGGCGCTGAATCATTCAAAGAATCATTACGTTGGGGAGCAGAAATCTTCCACAACTTAAAATCAATCCTTAAAAATCGTGGTTTAGAAACAGCAGTAGGTGACGAAGGTGGTTTCGCTCCTAAATTCGAAGGTACTGAAGATGCTGTTGAAACAATCTTAGAAGCTATTAAAGCCGTTGGTTTAGAGCCAGGTAAAGATGTATTCTTAGGCTTCGACTGTGCTTCTTCTGAATTCTTTGAAGATGGTGTATACAACTACGCTAAATTCGAAGGTGAAAATGGTGCGAAACGTTCAGCTGAAGAACAAGTTGATTACCTTGAAGAATTAGTTAACAAATACCCAATTATCACTATCGAAGACGGTATGGACGAAAATGACTGGGATGGTTGGAAAGTATTAACTGATCGTATCGGTGATAAAGTACAATTAGTTGGTGACGATTTATTCGTTACAAACACAGTTAAATTATCTGAAGGTATTGAAAAAGGTATCGGTAACTCAATCTTAATCAAAGTTAACCAAATCGGTACATTAACTGAAACATTTGACGCTATCGAAATGGCTCAAAAAGCTGGCTACACAGCAGTTGTATCTCACCGTTCTGGTGAAACAGAAGATACTACAATTTCTGACATTGCAGTTGCTACAAATGCAGGTCAAATTAAAACAGGTTCATTATCAAGAACTGACCGTATTGCGAAATACAACCAATTATTACGCATTGAAGATGAATTATACGAAACAGGTAAGTTCGACGGACTTAAATCTTTCTATAACTTATCTAAATAATACAGCATAAAAATTTAAGAGTTCACGCGCTAAACGCAGATTATTGAGGATCTGTGTTAAACTGCCAACAAAGTCTCCGATTTTGTTGGCAGTTTTTTTGTGCTCGTTTTTTGTACTCGCTTTTCGTGGATACAGATACGGCCCGTAGTCTTCGTATAGTGTTTTCATGCTCGAGTCGATCCAAATTACTGCCTAATAAGTTAATAAATAAATTAAAAAGTAATGGTTCTTATCGCTTATTCTGTGGTACTTAGACTTTTATATTTGAAGTATCATATTGCTGTTCTAATAGGCAATCCATAGAGCCACTGACTACAGTCCGACTTGCTCATTTTAAAAAGTATAAATTTATTGAGACAAATACATAAATCATATGAAGCGAATGAACTTGGCGTGTTACTTTATAATGATGATTAACTTAAATTGTTCATCTTTTACAATTAAACTGATATAATTAAAGATGTAAAATAAAGAAGGAGTCTTAACGAATTATGGAAGTAAAACCTAAGTCTAAAGAAATTAAAACGGCTCATCTGATTGCATATAGTTCAGTCATCATTGCGATTCTTTATGTTATACATTTATTCGTAGTTTTAGATGATAGTGTTATTAAACAACTATTATCAAATAGCGGACAGACAACATCTGAAAATGCTGTGGGTACAATTAAAAACAGTTTCCAATTTACAGGAATAATGTATATTTTTGCGAATTTAGCAGGTATCTTCGCAATTTGGAACAGACATATCTATTTATGGTGGTTTATGTTTGCGGTATTCGTATCACAAATATTGTATAATTTAATTAACATTAGTGCAGTTTATGGCGCGATATTAGATATCAAATCTAGCGTGAATATCATTCCTTTAACACTGGTACTCGTTTTATCATTTGTGTTAGCTGTTTATATGTTAATTGTTTCGATTAAACGTAAAAGCACGTTCAATAGATAGAAGTTTGCTAAAGACGACAAACGTATGATATAATGCGTTTCGTATATAATGAATGGAGGACAATTTTCATGCATACATTAATAATGGTACTTTTGATTTTAGATTGTATTGCATTAGTAACTGTTGTATTACTCCAAGAAGGTAAAAGTAATGGACTTTCAGGCGCAATTAGTGGTGGCGCCGAGCAGTTATTTGGTAAACAAAAGCAACGCGGTATTGATTTATTCTTGCATAGATTAACAATTGTATTGTCTGTCATTTTCTTCTTGTTAATGTTAGGCATAAGTTATTTTGGTTTATAAGGTCCGACAATGTTAAAGTCGGGCTTTTTTATTTATAATAGTTAATATAGCTTTTAAAAATAATTGAGATAAATAAAAGGTGAATTTAAATAAACGACACGTACTAAAGCATAAGCGAAAGGATTGAAACACAATGCAGATTAAACTTCCAGAACCATTCTTCTTTGAAGAAGGTAATAGAGCTGTGTTACTGTTACATGGCTTTACAGGGAATTCCTCAGATGTGAGACAATTAGGGCGTTACTTGCAGAAGAAAGGCTACACATCGTATGCACCACAATATGAAGGACATGCAGCACCACCTGAAGAAATATTAAGTTCAAGTCCATTTGTATGGTTTAAAGATGCACTAGATGGCTATGATTTCTTAGTAGACAAAGGTTATGATGAAATCGTTGTTGCAGGATTGTCACTTGGTGGATGTTATGCGTTGAAATTAAGCTTAAACAGAGATGTAAAGGGTATTATAACAATGTGTTCACCTATGTACATTAAGACGGAAGGGTCTATGTTTAACGGTGTTCTAGAATATGCGCGTAATTTTAAAAAGTATGAAGGTAAAGATGAAGCTACCATTGAAAAAGAAATGGCAAACTTTAAACCTACAGACACTTTAAAAGAGTTACAAGGACAAATACAGGATGTCAGAAATCACATAGATGAAGTAATGGATCCATTATTAGTTGTCCAAGCAGAACAAGATCAAATGATTAATACAGATTCTGCAAATGTTATATACAATGAGAGCGAATCTGATGAAAAAGATATCAAATGGTATGCGAATTCAGGACATGTCATTACAATTGATAAAGAAAAAGAATTAGTATTCGAAGACGTATACAATTTCTTAGAATCATTAGATTGGTCGAATTAAAAATTTAGAAGTATTTAAAAATAGAAAGGAGGGGCATAATGAATTTAAAGCAATCCATTGAAGAAATAATTAAACAACCAGATTATGAACCCATGTCTGTGTCTGATTTTCAAGATGCATTAGGTTTAAATAGTGCCGACTCATTTAGAGATTTAATCAAGGTGCTTGTTGAATTAGAACAAACAGGTTTGATTCAACGTACAAAAACAGATAGATATCAACGTAAAGCATCTAACAATGCCAAACAATCCAAATTAATCAAAGGTAAGTTAAGTCAAAATAAAAAAGGTTTTGCTTTCTTACGTCCTGAAGAAGAGGATATGGATGACATTTTCATCCCACCAACGAAAATCAATAGAGCCATGGATGGTGATACTGTCCTTGTGGAAGTACATCAATCTAAAGGTGAACACAAAGGGAAATTAGAAGGCGAAGTTAAGACGATTGAAACACATTCAGTCACACAAGTCGTTGGTACTTATAGTGAAGCACGTCACTTCGGCTTTGTGTTACCAGATGATAAACGTATTATGCAAGACATCTTTATTCCTAAAGGTCAAAATTTAGGTGCAGTAGATGGACATAAAGTACTCGTACAAATTACGAAATACGCAGATGGTACAGATAATCCTGAAGGTATCGTATCGGCAATTTTAGGCCATAAGAATGACCCAGGTGTAGATATTCTATCTATCATCTATCAACATGGTATCGAAATTGAATTCCCTGACAATGTGCTCGCAGAAGCTGAAGCAGTACCAGATCATATCGAGCCATCACAAATTGAAGGTCGTCGCGATTTGCGCGATGAACTAACGATTACCATTGATGGTGCAGATGCTAAAGACTTAGATGACGCGATTAGTGTTAAAAAGTTAAGCAATGGTCATACACAACTAACAGTCAGCATAGCTGATGTAAGTTACTATGTAACTGAAGATTCAGCGCTTGATAAAGAAGCATACAGTCGTGCAACAAGTGTCTACTTAGTAGACCGAGTGATACCGATGATTCCACACCGTCTAAGTAATGGTATATGTTCATTAAATCCACAAGTGGACCGACTTACATTAAGTTGCCAAATGGAAATAGATGAACGTGGCGATGTTGTAGACCATGAAATCTTTGATAGTGTGATACATTCTAATTATCGTATGACTTATGATGAAGTAAATGAAATTATTACAGATCAAGATACGGAAACACGTAATCAATATAGTGAAGTCACACCGATGTTAGATTTAGCTCAAGATTTATCTCAGCGCTTAATCCATATGAGAAGACGTCGTGGTGAAATCGATTTTGATATTAATGAGGCTAAAGTACTTGTTAATGAAGAGGGTATCCCAACGGATGTAGAAATGAGACAACGTGGTGAAGGCGAACGCTTAATTGAATCATTTATGTTAGCGGCTAATGAAACTATCGCGGAACATTTTGATCGTTTAGAAGTACCATTTATCTATCGTGTCCATGAACAACCTAAATCAGAGCGCTTACGTCAATTCTTTGATTTCGTGACTAATTTTGGATTAATGATCAAAGGTACAGGTGAAGATATTCACCCGTCTACTTTACAAAAAATTCAACAAGAAGTTGAAGGTCAACCAGAACAAATGGTGATTTCAACAATGATGTTACGTTCAATGCAACAAGCACGTTATGATGATGTGAACTTAGGACACTTTGGCTTATCAGCTGAATACTATACACATTTCACGTCACCTATACGTAGATATCCCGATTTAATTGTTCATAGATTAATTCGCAAATATATTATTGAACAATCCATGGATAGAAAAGAAAAAAATAAATGGGAAGCATTGTTACCTGAAATTGCTGAACATACGTCTCAAAGAGAACGTAGAGCAATCGAAGCAGAACGTGATACAGATGAATTGAAAAAAGCAGAATACATGGTGCAACATATTGGCGAAGAATTCGAAGGGATTATTAGTTCAGTTGCGAATTTCGGTATGTTTATTGAATTACCAAACACTATTGAAGGTATGGTGCATGTATCTAATATGACGGATGATTATTACCATTTTGATGAACGTCAAATGGCAATGATAGGTGAACGCCAAGCGAAAGTATTCCGCATCGGTGACCCTGTCCAAATTAAAGTCATTAACGTAGATGTTGATGAACGTATGATTGATTTCCAAATCGTCGGTATGCCAATACCAAATAGAGATCGCGGTCAAAGACCATCACGTGGTAAGACCATCCAAGCCAAACCACGTGGCAATTCATCGGATAAATCTAAAGATGATAAAAATGGTAAAGGCGGACGTGGACGTACTAAACAGAAACAACGTAAAGGTAAAAACAAACGTCAAAGCGACCAAAGTAAAGGCAACACAAAGCATAAACCATTTTATAAAGATAAAAATGTAAAAAATAAAGCACGTAAGAAGAAAAAATAACTCAACGAAGAGGTGAAACTCAATGCCAAAGAAAAAATCACCAGGAACACTAGCAGAAAATCGTAAAGCCAGACATGATTATAATATAGAAGATACGATTGAAGCGGGCATTGTGTTACAAGGAACAGAAATCAAGTCAATTCGTCGTGGTAGTGCAAACCTTAAAGATAGTTATGCGCAAGTGAATCGTGGCGAGATGTTTCTAAACAATATGCACATTGCGCCATATGAAGAAGGTAACAGATTCAACCATGATCCACGACGTTCACGTAAGCTCTTACTACACAAACGTGAAATAGCGAAGTTAGGTGAGCGTACACGTGAAGTTGGCTACTCTATCGTACCTTTGAAACTCTATCTCAAACATGGGCACTGTAAGGTCTTACTTGGCGTTGCACGTGGTAAGAAAAAATACGACAAACGTCAAGCATTAAAAGAAAAAGCAGTACAACGTGATGTAGCTAGAGAGATGAAAGCCCGTTATTAAGCGGATATATTGCCAAAGATATGAATCTTTGGTAATATAATATGTGCTTTCTGAAAAAGCGCTGTAACAGATACAGCCTACCAGAAAGTACATTTAATATTATTCAGGGGGCGTTTTTGGATTCGACAGGGGTTCCATGAGCTAGTTAAGCGTGTCGGAGGGCTGTCTCCGTCACTAACACACACAGTTATAATAACTGGCAAAGAAAACAATAATTTCGCAGTAGCTGCGTAATAGCACTCTGCATCGCCTAACAGCATCTCCTATGTGCTGTTAACGCGATTCAACCTTTAGTAGGATACGCTAGGCACTGCCGTTTGAAGTCTGCCTAGAAGAGATGAATCAAACTAGCATAATGACGGATGTCTATCACCTCCCATTATGCGAAACTCATTGATAGACTACGCACGTAGAAGTGCTAGTATCAGAACCTCTGGACGCGGGTTCGAATCCCGCCGTCTCCACTATAGAGCTCTCAACCATTGTGGTTGAGGGCTTTTTATTTTTTGGAACAGTATTACGCTAAACATATAAAGTTAGAAAAATGAGATCAGTGTGTATTAAGATTTTGGAATCAATAATAACAAATGTTATGGTTTTTATTCTAAGAAGTTTATAGTTCAACTAATACATATTTTAAGTTAGGGGTTCTAAAATGATTAAAGAACAATTTAAAGATTCATATAAATTATTGAAAAAGCATTTAAAAGATATTAATGAATCGGAAGCTACATTTCAACCTGACATTGCCAATAATAATATCAAATGGCAATTAGGTCATTTGATATTGTTAAATGACTTTTTAGTGTTTGAAACAATTAATGGAGATAATGCTTTAAAACAACCTGTTACCAAATACTTTTTATGGGGGACTTCGCCATTGAATTTTGATGGAAATGAGCCTTCTTTTGAAGAATTGAAATTATTATTAGATGAACAATTTGATAGAATATTTAATAATTTAGAAGAACAATTAAAAAAGATAGAAGTGAAGCAATAGGTCTTAAAGATTCAGGTATAGTTATGGAAAGTTTTAATGAATCGATTCATTTTGCGATTATCCATATGAATCGACACTTTGGTCAAATTGTCATGTTAAAATCAATGATTCATAAATTAAAGTAAAATCACTGACACAAGTTTGTTCATTTAGCGAAAGTAAAAAGTTTAGTAAATAAATACATTTAGTGTTGTTATAAAAGATATACAGATTAAGTAATTATTAGTTTCCATTGTCAGCCAATGTTATGAAAAAGCATGTTAGAACACGAGTGTTAAAAAGCAGAAAGTAATGGAGTAATGACGTGATTTTAAAAAATAACATTAAAGAGAAACTTTATATAGGTTTATTTATTTTTTTAATAATATCAATTAGTTCATTCAAATTTTTAATCTTATCAGTTATAGTATGAATCTCATTTTCTCCATTTTCTCTGTATATACCATGCATTCCTGCTAATCTAGAGGCTTCATAATCATTTTTAAAACTATCTCCAACAAACAGACACTCACATAATTCTAAATCTAAGATTTTAGCAGCTCTATCAAAAATAAGTGGGTTAGGTTTTTTGATGTTTTCTTTTTCAGAAACCAAAATCACATCCATGTATTTATTGATTTCTAACGATTTAATATTATCGTATTGAAATGGATATTTACCATTTGTAATAATGCCTAATTTGAGTTGATTTAATTTGAGTATATCTAGAGTTTCCTTTAAATCGGGGTAGGGTAAACAGTGATTGCAAAAATGTTGAATATAATCATCTAATAACGTATTGACTGTGATATGTTTAATATTAAATATATTGATTAACTCTGCATAAACTTTATCTTTCCAAACATAACCATTTTGATCTAATTCAAAAAATTTATTTTTGAAAGTGGTTTTATCGATATGATAGAAGTAATCTATGAATTTGTTATATTGATAATCAATAAACCCTTTTAAAGATGATGACCTGTCTAAAATTGTTCCGTCTAAATCAAACAATATTGCTTTTATCATAAACTAAAACTCCTAAATTATTATTATTAGAATATTCAATCAATTAAAATGATGATATCATATATTTAGCGCGAAAAATACATATGAAATGATTATGAATTGGATGATGTCGATGAAGCAAACAATTATAGTAAATAAATATTTAAAGTTAAGAGATGCTATTGATGAAGATATATACGATTATATTAAAATACCGTTCAATAAAGAGTTGTTGAAAATGTATGGATCTGAAATGGATCCAAATAAGGAAAAGTCTTTAGATAAAGTACAATTATTAGTAAATGAAATAAAAGAAGCACCTTATGAATGGATTATAGAATATAAAGATGAATTTATAGGACAAGTTAGATTAACATTAGACTGTGAAAACAATAAGGCAAAGTTTGCGATAGGCATATCTAATCCAGAATATTGGAATAAAGGTATTGGAACTAATGTTACAAAAGCAAGATTGAACTTTGGTTTTTCTGAATTAAATCTGCACAAAATTTATTTAAAGGTGCTGGCATATAATAAGAGAGCTATTAAATCATACGAAAATGTAGGGTTTACAATTGAAGGTGAAGAAAGGGAAAGCGCTTATATAAATGGACGATATGAAACTGATATTCATATGGGAATTTTAAAAAGTGAATTTCAATAATGAAGCGAACAAATGATACTTATACAAATATGCAAATACCCACCTAACTCAATAGGTAGGTATGTTTATTCAACAATAATAAAATTATGGATTTAATTATCCCATTTTGAACGTAAAATACATGAACAGAAGTTGTTTTGTGGATATTCTGGTTCGAAATATTTTATCACATCAGATTTGATATTACCGAAAGTTGTTTCCGGTTTGTGTTTGAAACCATCATAAAAAGCTTGAATTACATCATGTTTGAAATTTCCTCTTGGGAATTTTGTAGCGATTGCTTTACGTATGTCATCAGAGTATTGATTCCAATTATCACCCATCACGTCCATACCCACACCGTGATAAAGCAGAGCGACATTATTTTCTTTATGTTCAGCAACACCTAATGTGGTGTGTAAGGCGATGGAATCCCAAGCAAGCTGTAAATCAAGATCATTGTAATTATAGTTTTGTAAAAATTGTCTCACGGCATTGGCACCATCTACTTCAAACCTTAAATCATCACTACTATATGTTTCAGTTAAGCCAAGGTCATGGAATAACGAGGTGATATAAAGCAACTCCTTATCGTATTTAAGGTTGTCTTGCATACCTTTAACTTCTCCGAATAAATAAACTCTATTGGAATGATTCCAAATTAATTCATTGCCATATTCTCTAACAATTTCTTGTGCATCTTGAATAATCTTACTGTCTGGAACTTGAACTTTATCTAAATTTTGTATCATTAAAAATGCCACCGTAAAATTAAGTATAGTTATTAAATTCCACTAATTATTATTTGAAAACAAGTTATTTAATGTCTTAATCTAATTTTAAAAACATTTCAGAATTCGACTTGAATAGATTGAATATCATTAGGTTTAATAAGATGAAAATATATCGTGCATGATAGTGAAACCGTGTAATCAGTTTTTGTATTGGTCATATTTTCCTGCTTCAATATCAGCTTCACGTTCTTCTATTTTATTATAGACTTCATCAGCATTATCTCCGTCATAATAACCTTGTTCAATCGCTGTTTTTTATTTGAAATATATAAAATATAGCATAATGAATTTAATAAAAGCTTTAGGGTAGTATGAATAGTATTAGTCCTGACCGTGAATATGAGTTCGAAATTTTAACCTTTGAATATAAAATCTTAGGAGGTCTTAATGTGTTTGTGACGATATCTTTAATATTTATTATAGTAGGAATATTACAATTTTTAATTATACTATTAGATATATTTAAAAATCCACAACGTCAAATGATGATTATGAATATTGTGTGGCCATTAACCGGCTTGTACTTTCCGATTTTAGGATTAATCGCTTATTATCGTTTAGGCAGAGAAAAAGAAGTTGATCACATGTCACATCAGCATGATCATCACCATGACACGATGCATCATCATGAACATCATAGTAATAAGCCATTTTGGAAAAGTGTCGTTGTTTCTACAACACACTGTAGTGCTGGTTGCTCATTGGGGGACTTAATTGGTGCGCCTGTTGTTTTCTTTACGGGGTTATTGTTTTTTAATAATCAAATGGTGACAGAGTTTATTATCGAATTTATATTAGCCTATATCTTCGGTTTAATGTTCCAATACTTCCACATGGAAATTAAACATGACCATCCAGGTAGAGATTTAGTAGACGCAATCAAAGCCGATACGCTATCGTTAATTGCTTTTGAAATTGGTATGTTTGGTTTTATGATTATTATGCATCTCTTTGTTAGTCCAACTTACATGCAGCCTAATCATGTTGAATATTGGTTCTTAATGCAAATTGCGATGTTAATCGGATTTATGACAAGTTATCCAGTCAATTGGTATTTAGTTAAAAAGGGTATAAAACATGCAATGTAAATTTTATCTTATTAAAAATTTAAGTGTAGTTGCAAAAAAAGAAATGAGAAGTTAACGCAAAGAAATGAAGCTGTTAAATATGAAAGGCAGAAAATATTTTATCTTATTCATGTTTTAAGTATGACTCATTATTTATCGATATCAACAGGGGGTTCGTATACTATGACAACATATGGAGATAAAGGGTTTTTAAGGCTACGGGAGCTAATATTTATTTTGAATCGAAAGGTCATGGTGAAAATATATTATTACTGCATGCTGGAATTGCAGATTCGCGCATGTGGGATAAAGAATTCCATTTACTATCAGAAAAATATCGAGTAGTTAGATTTGATCTTCCTGGCTTTGGCTTTAGTGATTTTACAGAAGGAAATTATGCTTATAGTAACATTATTAATGTACTACTGACACATTTGGACATCAAGGATACTCATATTTTAGCTGCTTCATTTGGTGGAAAATTAGCTATTGATTTTTATTTAGAAAATCCGGAAAAGTGTCTGAGCTTAGCACTATTGTCACCAGCTTTAGGTGGATGGAAAGGTTCATCTTTTCTCCAAAAATATGAGGAAGATGAAGAACGATTATTGCAAGAAGGAAAAATTGAAGAAACAGCAAAGTTAAACTATAAAACTTGGATACTAAGAAATAGGGATGCAGAACTTATCAACGTAGATGTAAAACAATTAGTGGTTGATATGCAAATGAAATTTTTAATTAAACCTGAAGCAAAAAATTCATGTGAGGAAATAAAAAACGAAGATCATATTTTACAGTTAAAAAATATACGAATTCCTGTATTAATTATTAATGGTGAGTATGATGTTGAAGATTTTCATGATATTTCGGAGGTAATGATTAAAGAAATATCATATGTAAAAAAGATTACAATGCCTAATACAGCACCTTTAGCTAACTTAGAATCGCCAAAGCAATTTTTAAATTTAATTTCAGACTTCTTTTTAGATAATGCTAATTAATTTTGAAAATAGCATTTAATATGATTTTGCTTATATACTTATTCAAAATCACCTAAGTATTTACTTTAATATTGAATGAAAAGCGAAAAAGGATATATTAATAACATTTTGAACCACTATATTATTAAGGCGACAATAGATAAACAAAGATATTCAATCTACAACAGTTTAAAAAAGAGAGAGTTCCTCCAATTATAATGGACGACTCTCTTTTTATATTTTGAACTTAATGAAATTTGATTTGGTTTTGTGTCCCTTTTGCTTATGGTCATTAGTATGGTTTTATAACACAACTATCTCTAGTATAAATATATATTTTAATCCGAATAGAACTTTCCGCTATCTAGATCTCTGCTTTTCGTTCATCAACATTAGTAGATAGTAACTTTAAACAACGTTCTACATTGTTAGATGGCGTGTCTTTTGGAAATGAATGTGTAAATATATGACCTTTAATTGTTTCAACTGTGTATCTTATGTCGATAGCGCCAATTTCATAGTTAATAATTTTCATAGAGATCCCCTTAAAATTGCATTTTGTAAAATTGAAGCTAGTGCTATGAAACTACAATGATACAATATTTGTGTTAGTCATCATTAACTATATGACATATAGAAATGATAAGATTTGTTCAATTGTACTATACATAAACTTATTTGCAACTAAAAAGTGGGCAATATTTAGTTTTATCTATTTCAGCGTGTCCTTTGTAGTATATTGGTTCAAAAATATCGACAAAGATAATCACTTTGCCGATATACGATAGCTACAAATAGATGTAGACACAATATTATTTTTTTAATTTGTCTATAAAATCATTAACTTTATCTTTTGCATTTTCAGTTACTTCTTTTGCTTTGCCAGAAGCTTTATCTTCTTTACCTTCTTGTTCTAAATCTTTGTTATCCATAACATTGCCTGCTGTCTCTTTTACGTTACCTTTAACTTGTTCAAATTTACTTTCATCTGCCATGTTATTCACCTCAAAAATATATTTTTAAAAATTCTTATACTTATAATATACAAAATAATAAAATTTAACGCAATTAAAATCCATTTTGAAGTAAGCCGAACGATATTTTAAAAGTAAAAAACACATTCATGTAGAATGTGTTTACTCATCAAGTAGTTGCAGAATTTCGTTATACTTTTGTTCACTTAACGTACCTAATGGACTTTGTTCAATTTCAAATATTAGAAAATCATCGGTAGAAGTAAAGTAAGTTTTGATGTTTTCACAAATTGTAGTTTTGTCTAAATCACTTTTTAAAAGCCATAAGCCTCTGTATATAAATAAAGCACTTCCTAAATTATTTAATTGAGACGGTAATTTTTCGTAACCGTATGAAATGGAATTTAAATTATAAGACAATATATATTTTGACATCTATATCACGCTCCTATTTAATCATATCATTAACCGATATTAAAAAGTTGGGAGAACTATGATATTTAAACGATTTCCATTGCAAGAGCGATTCATTAAAGAATTAATCTTCAACAGTCATTAACTTTTTCAGTAAATGAAAGTCAGTGGTGTGTGTTAGATCAATGAAATATTGCGTTTGCCATTTTTGAGCTTTTTGAGCTGATGGGTTTAAATTGACCTCCCAAGGTGGGTAAACGCGCATTGCCATTTTCCCTTTATTATTTTCCGAATACAGTAAGCGTTGTGCAAGTAATTTAGATTTGGGGATGATAAAGAGACCTTTGTGCGTATGATCAAGCACCGTAATGATTAAGATATCTTTAGCTTCTTGATATGTAAATGGCCTATTGTTGTTATCGTGGTCTTTAGTCCAGAAAACAACAAAGTAACCAGATTTTGTTGGTGTTTTTTTAGCTAATCTGTGTCTATATCTACAATGGTTAATTTGAAAACAATAGCTTTCGTATTCTGCATTATAGGTTTCGTATGTTAAGTGATCTAAAGCACTTATATTTAATGAATTAAATAATGTACGCATTAATGTGATTGATTTATACATGGTTATCCTTTGAAATATGTATTTTGTATAAATAAGTATAGCATTCAACTAGATGATATATAAGTAAATGCTATATATGTTTAACGTTTGAATTATTTGAAAATAGGGTAATAATTAACGTATGAATGATTTCAATAAAATGGAGTGATTAATATGAATTATATTAAATATGTGAAGTCTAAAGATAATACGAAACTCTACATGAAAGTGAATGATGTTCAAGAAGCAAAAGCAAATATTATTATCGTGCATGGGGTAGCAGAACATTTAGATCGCTATGATGAGATTACAGGCTATTTAAATGACAATGGTTTTAATGTCATAAGATATGATCAAAGAGGACACGGGCGTTCAGAAGGAAAACAAACATTTTACAGCAATAGTGATGAAATTGTTGAAGATTTAGAAGCGGTCACAAATGATGTTAAGACACATATGGACGGTAAAGTATATCTAATTGGACATAGTATGGGCGGTTATACCGTTGCGTTATATGGAACACAACATCCAAATAAAGTAGATGGTGTGATAACTTCAGGTGCGTTAACACGTTATAATAATGAACTTTTTGGTAATCCTGATAAAAACATCTCACCGGACACATATTTAGAAAATAGTTTAGGTGAAGGGGTATGTTCAGAAAAAGAAGTAATGGAAAAATATGAACTTGATGACTTAAATGCGAAGCAAATTTCAATGGGGCTTATCTTTTCATTAATGGATGGTATTGAATACCTAAAAGCGCATGCTCAAAATTTTACAGATAATGTATTAATTTTACATGGAAAAGAAGATGGTTTAGTAAGTTATCAAGATTCTATACAATTTTTTCAAGAAATAGGTTCAGTACATAAGTCATTACATATCTACGATCGCTTACAACATGAAATATTTAATGAAAAATCTCAAAATAAATTTATTTTTGAAGAAATCGTTGAGTGGCTTGAAAATGAATTAAATAAAAATTAAAAAAGTAAGGTTACAACAATTGAATTAAATAAAACTGATGTGATTTTGTTTGATTTGTTTTAGAAAAATGAAGAATTTATAATAAATGAAATAGAGGAGTGATTAATATGGAAATAAAAACATTGCATATGGAATATGAAGAAAGTTTTAGTGATTTTGATAAACGTGTAAATGAATTTTTATAATACGTCAATGATAAGCAACACTGGGAATTAGTAAGTGTGACACCATCTGTCACGAACAGTGTTGAAGGTATAGACTATATCATAACAGTTATCTTTAAAAATTAAACATAATAAAAAGTGGGGAACGGACATGCGTTTCCCACTTAAATATACAAATAATTAAGTTCCCTTAAAATTAATGCATGAATTCTTTTTCAGAAACATTAAAGTAATCAGCTAAAATTGATGCGTTTTTATTTGAAACATTGCGATAGCCATTTTCCCAGTCCCAAATTTGGCAAATTCTAATATCTGTATTGTAGTTCGCGTTTAAATTAATTGCTAGTTTTGAAATACTTAAATTAGATTTTTCGCGCAATTCCATAAGATTTTTCATAACAAGTCACTCCTAAAACAAATAGATAATCAACATCCATGTGCCATTGTAGTATATATATTTCTGTAATACAAACTTATATTTTATTGAAAAATCCCACCGTATCATATAATGTTTTTTTGATTTTATTGTGTATACAAACAAAAAGTTGTTATTTTAGATGTAAACCATATATTTGATGTAAAAATGATTTCATAGATAAGGAGAAAATAAATGAGAATTATAGCGACAAGCATTTTTGTAGATGATCAAGACAAGGCTCAACAATTTTATACTGAAAAACTAGGGTTTAAGACAAAACATAATATTGAAATTGGCGGTGGTTTTAGATGGGTAACGGTTACAGAAAAAGATTCGACTAACCCCGTTGAAATCGTATTAGAGCCTAATGTCAGTCCTATAGCTAAAGACTATCAAGAAGGACTATGTGCGGCAGGGATTCCAGTCACAATGTTCGGCGTGGATAACTTGGATGGTGAACATCAAGCATTGATTGATAAAGGTATTACATTTCACACTGAACCAAAAGAAGTTGAAGGCATAAGGTATGCTATTTTTGATGATACATGTGGTAATTTGATTCAAATCGTTGAGCAATAAATATAAATAAGTGATACATTACTGCTATAAATAATTACTAAGGTTATGGTTTGTGTACGTGTGCTTTTGGGAGATGAATAATGGAATTAAATATAAAACATATGAGAGATGTAACTAGTCAAGAACTTATACAAATTTATCAAGCTCGAATTCGCGTGTTTGTCGTAGAACAAAAATGTATATATCAAGAGGTTGATGATTATGATCTAGATGCAATTCATGTCATATTGAGCAATGGGAATGACATTGTGGCTTATACAAGAATTATAACGTTTGAACAGTATGTAAGTTTTGGAAGAGTTTTGGTTTCCGAAAATTATAGAAATCAAGGCTATGGACGCAAAATAATCAATGAGACAATCAATAAAATAAATGAAATGTATCAAAACACGACAATAAAAATTTCAGGGCAAGCACATTTAAAGCCATTTTATGAATCATTTGGTTTTCACAGTGTTTCGGATACATATATGGAAGATGGTATACCACATATTGCGTTTGAAATGCGTACACAAATTTAAATATAATATGGGTAGTGATGTAATAATCGTTATATTTAAAAATCTACTTTGAATTTTTATTATAATCATATAATCTACAAAACAAAACGCCAACTAAGAAAAATCATTTTCTAGTTGGCGCTAATAATTAATTGGATTAAATAGACGCAGTGTTCTATATTGAATTAAAATTGAAGCCCCTTGATTTTGAGGTTGGTGACAACATTGAAATGTTAATTGTTTTGCGATTATTTTTTCATTTTGTCAACATCTTGCGAAACGAGTAATAGTAGTTCCTCGGTTTCTGAATCTGTTAAATCATCAGATCCTTTGATTCTAATAACTAAGCCTTTATCTGTTTTGACATGATAAACAGGTTCGCCATCCTTATAAACTTTACGTAATACTTCCATTCCATCACCCTTTTTTATAAAAACATTTCAATGCAAATATCCATAATTTATCGAAATGTATGATATCTAATACTAAATTCAACTAGATAATTAATCTGTTTTTTTATTAATGCTTTATCTATAGGATAACTTTTTATTAAATTGTTTTCCAACAGTATGATTGATTTTATTAAAATTAATTTATTATCAACTGCCATTATTAAGTATTGAAAGTTAAATGTTTTCAAAGTAGCAAAAAATAAATTGTAGTTATTTTGATATTATTAGTTATTTGTGTTTTTATTTAATAAAAGTGGGTATATATAACTAAGCACAAGAAGTCCTCCAAACTCTAGTGCCGATTATATTTTCGAGGTTGACGCCACTTTTCGAAGTGGCGTGTTTTAATTTTAAAAAGGGATGTAACATATGAAATTATTAAATATATTTTCGCTTATTTGCAGTATATTCATCGGTATGATTATTATTTATGGTGTCGTTATGATGGTCGGAGATGCTTTAGGTATCACAACATTTAATAATCAATTATTAATAGTAGGTTTGTCTCTGGTCTTACTTAGTGGATTGTTAGGGAAAAGTAAACCAAGATTATCAACGTTTGTATTATTTATAGGATTTATTATTGTCATAATAAATTAATAAAAAACTAAGCAGCAACACTAAAATAACTTTAAAAAGTATATTTTAGCATTGCTGCTTTATATCATTATCGAAGTCATTCAACATTTTGTCTAAGCTTATCGTCCATTTCTTTAGATACGCTTTGTAATAGGTTATTTGTTTGATATTCGGATAAGCTGGCATCTGTTTTTACTTTAATGATAAGTCCTAAATCTGTCTGTATATGATAAATAATGAAGTTATTTTCGTTTATTTTTCTTAAAGTTTTCATATCATCACCTCAGGGTAAAATTTGCGAGGTCACATAAGTGTAAAAAGTAAATATATGATTATTTTAAATCATTAGCGTATAAAAAGAAATAAATTGAATTATCAAATGAGAACAGTGGCGTGGATCACTACTTCGATATTGTTATGGCGTCGATATAAACAAGTTCTCATTAAAAAGACAAGGCATCAACAGATGTCTTGTCTTTTGGTATGTATATACTAAGTGAAAATGTATTAAAACTGACTCGTTGTTCTATCTTCATCAACGACGTCTTCTTCTAATTCGTCATCAATGACAAGGTTTAATAATGGCTTAATCAAAAAACTAAGACTAACAATCCCCAATAATACTAAAATAATTTTTTTCATCATGCTCATCTCCTAAGTTAATTTAAGTATTTGAAAATGAAAAACATAGCGCTTATATGTCATTTTATATTATAAAGTAACATTTTACGATTCATATCAATTATACCAAATAATTTAGTTGTATCATATTAAATTGTATAATAATAAAAAATATACGCTTTATTTTAATTTTGGTGCTAAGTGAATAAGCAGGAATCAATGTATTACGATTTAATCAGCGAAGGTATCATTTTTATATAAAAAAGTTCACCTATCAATTCAATTAAAGTCTGTGTGATGATCACTGTTGTGGTTATTGTAACCCACTGATCTGGTAATGATAATGCTAGGGGAAGTACGACTAAGGCATTTCTAGTGCTTGTACTAAAGGCTAATGTCCGTAAAATGGATGGTTTTAAATGGAAAAGTTTACCCGTGAAATATCCGATAAAAGGAGCGATTAGCATAAAGATAATATATATAGGCGCTACTTTGACAACAACCGATAAGTCATTAGCGATTTTATTAATTTGTGAACCTACCACGGTAAATAATACCAGTGACATAAAGAGTTCAGGTAGCCAAGACGTGGCCTTTAAAGTCTGTGACATCACATAATATTTTTTACTCAATAATTGTAAAGTCAATGCGAGTAGTAATGGAATAATTATAAATGTGAAAAAAGAATGTATAAACGGCTCTATATCAATTATTGTAAGTATGGATTTATCTAAAAACATTGTTAAATACAGTGGTAATAATAAAATTTGTAAAACAAATAAAATGGGTGTTGAGATAAGCATATATTGAGCGTTGCCTTTACCTAAAGCAGTGAAAACAATGACGTAATCAATACATGGTGTTAATAGTACTAGAAATAGCCCAATTAATATTGCAGATGAGCTTATATTGAAAATAGAAATTAAAAAGTAAACGAGAATAGGTAGAATGACAAAATTAGCAATGATAAGTGCTGTCACAAATTTTAAGTTTAGGACACGCTTTTGTAATTCGAAAAAGGGAATCTGTGAAAACATACTAAACATAAGTATTGCGATACATATAGCTACTAAAGTTTCTAAAATGCTAGATATACCTGGGAAATTGGTCCCTATCAGTATGCCAAGTATTATTGCAGAAAAATAAATATAGATTTGAAAGTGTTCAATTTTTGTTTTGAAATGTTGCATAGTAACCTCACTTTACTGTATATATGACTGAAAATATGAATGGACATAGATTAAAATAAACCTCACAATTCTAAAGTTGATTGAACGAAAGAATGAGGTTTATTTAGTGTTACAGGTTATGATTTTTGTTCCGCTTGCACGTTTACTTTATTTTCAATTTTATCTTCATTTGAATTGTCGACACTCAATAATAAAGCGCGAACAACAAGTACACCAGTTAGCAATAGTAATAGATTTTTGAATAATTTCATTCCCATCACACACCTATCTTATTAAACTGAGTTACGCACTGTTTCATGACATGAGGTACCACAACTATAAAGTTATAACGATTATTAAATATATACCCGTTTTTAGTAATTATAAAGGCGTTTAAATATCCTTAATAACAATTTGTTTATTGGCTTTTTTGACTTCGGCAACAAGGGATTGACTATTGTTTTCAACTGAAGTATCAGTAACTTCGTCATTTTCAATAGTAAAAAATACTTGGCTTAAAATGCCCATAGCATAGTCGTTAATTGGACTGACTAAGGAAATTGAATTTTCATCTTCTTGAATAGCAAATGCTTGTTTACTTTGATTGATTAGCTGCCATTCAGGTAAATAAGTTAATTTCATAAATAACACTCCCTAAGGTGAATCTAAATGGTTAAATTGTATTGATTATATTATAAACTAAATGTATCAATGAATATACAATTTCAAGAGATTTACAATAGCGCAGTTAAATTGAATTTTTAAGGGAATAACATAGTGATAATAAAAATCATTAGAGGTGATGTTATGAATTTTCTTATTATTGTAATACTTAGCCTCATTTTTGCATTTTTAGCAACGATGCCATTCTTATTTATTAATACCAGGTTGCATGAAAATACTAATCACTCAAAAGATGAGGTTCAACATGAGAGGGTGCGAGCAGTTAAACGCTTTGTTTACTTTTTTATTTTAGCAATAGTGATTTTGTTAATTTACACTTTTTTAACTGATTAAAGATTAAAATATAGGATGAACGTATGAATTATAGCTGGATGCTTAAGTTAAACTAGCAAAAGTCATGCTATAGAAAGTATATTTTTAAATAATTTAACTATGCTAGATTATAAAAAAGCCCTGCAAAGTCGTTTTCATTTAGTAAATGTCTACTTTGAAGGGCGCATCCGTATTAAATTAGAGATTCTTTGGTACAATATTTAACTAAATATGAGTGCAAATAGGATACCTACAACACCAAAAATAAGCAACATTACTGTAACGCCTAGTAATGATTCTTTTGCTTGTTCAGAACCTCTTAATTTGTATGTGATAAGTGAAACGATACCACAAATTAAAAAGACAAGAGATAGCCAAAAAACAATCATGAAATGTAGATTCAAATCACTACACCTCCTTTAATATGTTTAAATGTTTATAGTGAGTTCAATAAAATTAAATCATTGAACAAGTTTTGTTATATCTCATAGCCTTATCATCTTATCACTAATTAACAAACAGCAATAGGGAAAATATTGAAATTACTGTTTTATATTTAAGTGTAAGCAGCGATAATACAAATTATAGTGAAGTTTGAAAAAAGGGAAAATAGGTAATTTAAAACTGTGACACGCTTTTATAGGGGGATATCGAATTCAATGGAAGATAATAATTTAAAACAATTGAAACAAAGCATCGAATCACTACAATCCAAAAATATTGATGAATATCAAGAATCATTCGAAAAAGTTGAATCTGAAATTGTACAACAAAAAGTTGAGGTAAGAAATTCATTAATGCCTGATAATAATCAAGAAGATGAACGAATTAAGGATATTGCAAATAAGCTAAACGAACATATTAAGACTGGCTTTAGTGAGTTTGAAAAGGTAGATGAAATTCTGAATTATTTAGAACCTGCTTTTCAAAGAGGGAAGGTAGATAAAGCATATGGACGTGCACTTGTACTTTTAGTAGAAAATACAATGATTGAACAAGTGAAAATACATTTTGAACATTCAAAAGATAATGCCAGATTAATGGATTTTATCTTAGATAAGTTAATAGAATTAAGTGCAGAAATCATGCCAGATAATTATACAGAAATTTTGAGATTAGAAAAAAGATTCTTTGAGTTACGATATAGTGAAAAGTAATATACTTTAAATTAAGTAGCTGATTAATGTATAATATGAGTAATATAATGAAGATAGGAGATAGAACGATGAATGAAGTAAATAAAGTAATTTACATTGTTTTAGCCGTTTTCTTGGGTAGTTTTGGCATTCACAAGTTTTACGCAAGAAAAACAGGTATGGGTATTCTTTTCCTAGTATTTTGTTGGACAGGGATTCCACAAATTTTAGCGATTATTGGCGCAATTTTAACATTATTCAAACCAGCAGATCAAAACGGTAATGTCTTAGTCTAAAACCAATACAATTTAGGCTGAGTAAAACGAAATGAAATTTAGTTTTTGGATACAAACAAACCCTACGCATATGAATGCGTAGGGTTTGTTTTGTTAATATATTAATATATGACAATAAAAAGTGGGCTGATACGGATATTTCACTCAGCTTTAAAATATATTGTTAGAGATTAACATATAATTAAAAAAAACTTTATAAAATTTACAATTCTTAATTAAATCTTGTGGCGACAGTAAACAATTAAAAAACTTTTAAATTTTAAAATGTATCGTAATAGACAAATAGTTATTATTTGTTATGATTAAATAAAGATTTGAAAACGATTAACAGTGTAACGAATAAAATAAAGATGGTCGAGGTAACGCTTATGACATTTTATGATTTTGTAATTGGTTTTATTGAAGACGATACACCTTTAGGGCAACTTGCACATAATATCATGGGAGATAAAAATTTCCCTAGAAATGAAACAAGTTCTATTAAGTTAAACTCGTATTTTTATAGTCATTATTTTGATCACGAAGTATTAGCATCCGCAAAAAGAGCATTGAGTTTATACCTTAATAATATTGAACTTAGATAATTAAAAAGAAGTTTACTTATCGTAATACCAATTTTGTTTTCTCAAAGCGTCTCTAATGTCTTGAGTTTTAAAATTTATTTCGTTATTTCTGATCGAGAAAGGTTCAATTATATTTTGAGCCATCCATGAGTTAATGAGTTCCTTAGGTAAACCATCTAGTTCCATATCACTTTTACTTACAACAAAGCATTCCCAATCAAGTGAAACTTTAGATGGATTAACGTAATTACATTCATTAAGTTGATTCATAAAAACACTCCTTAATATTGTAAATCCGACATTAACTTTTACCCATGTATGTTGAAAATGAAACGATATTCATAAAATAAATTATTATTATGTCATTTTTTTGAATCATTCATAAAGCATATATAAATTTGAAAGTATTTTATAGAATAGTGCTGTTGCGGTTTAAAGAAATATAAGCTTAAATATAACTAATTTTGTGAACTTATTATAAAAAAATGACCCGAAAAATTTCGACATCTTAATAGTTGTAATTCAAACTGTCGGCAAAGTCTTGGCTTTGTTGGCAGTTTTTTACGCACTCTTTCCGCAATCACTGTCTTAGTTTGTAGATTTCGGCTAGCGCTGTTTCCATAGAAATTGGTTCAAATGACTGCCAATGCAATATGAAAAATATGTCCTGCACGATCTACATATATGAATAAATATAAAAAATAGACAAATCTTCCACAAATTAATGTGGTAGATTTGTCTATATCCAAACCTACGCTATCATAATAGTCGTAGGTATTTAAAATCTATTTTTTTGCTACTGTGTATACTTTACCAAGGTATAATACCGAGGATACAGGCTACAATAATCATAAATAAACTGGAACCAATAGCCCATTTTATGACGATTCTTTGGTTTTGTCCGTATTCAATATCTAACATACCGACAAGTAAGTAACCTGCAGCATATAGTGGACTTAATACATGAAGCGGTTGTCCTAATACCGAAGCTCTTGCCATGTCAACTTTAGAGATACCAAATTGTTGCGCTGATTCAGCAAGTATTGGTAATACACCATAATAAAATGGATCATTTGCCATAAAGTAGGTGAATGGGCCACTAAGTATCGCAGTGATTAAAGCAAAATGGTTGCCCATTGCATCAGGAATAATGTGTACCAAGGCGTTAGCCATTTCATTGACCATCTTAGTACCATTCATTACACCAGTAAAGATACCAGAGGCAAATACTAAACTAATAACGGATAGTACATCGCCAGCGTGTTTTTTTACAACTGAATTTTGAATACTGAGATTTGGATAATTGAGTAAAATTGCAACGCCAAACCAAAGCATAAACATAACTGGGATAGGCATGATACCAATGACCAAACATACGATCAATGAAATGGTAAGCAAGGCATTTGGTATAAGCATTTTAGGTCTTTTAAGTAATGATTCTTCTTTTGTATCTGTAGGTTTAATATCATCTAAGTCAATATCTGTATAAGATGTGATATGTTTTTTGGCACGTTTACCTAATATGTATGCAACGCCAAAAGCGAAAACAATTCCGGCAATCATAGCAGGAATAATTGGTACAAATACTTCTTCAGTAGTGACTTGCAGTGAAGAAATTGCTCGTGCCGCCGGGCCACCCCAAGGTAACATATTCATAACACCTATGGATAGTAGTGCCAGCGTCGATAATGTATATAAACTCATGCCGATTTTTTTATAAAGTGGCATCATTGCAGTAACAGTGATAATGAAAGTCGTTGTCCCATCGCCATCTAATGCTACCATTGATGCTAAAATAACAGTACCAAAAGTGATTTTAACTGGGTCCCCTTTAACGACTTTTATAATTTGATTAATGACAGGTTCGAATAATCCCGCGTCGATCATCACACCAAAATAGAGTATTGCGAAAGTAAGCATAATCCCTGTTGGTGCAACGGTTTCAATACCATCTAGCATAAATTTACCGAGACCTGCGTAAAAACCACCAATTAATGCAAAAATTGTTGGTATAACAATTAACGCAGTTAAGGCTGACATTTTACGTGTCATAATTAATACCATGAATATAATAATCATGATAAAACCTAATATAGCTAAATTCATTTGTAATCCCCCCTATTTTTTTATATTATAGCGCTTTCAGAAGATTTGTAAAATTAAAATATGCAAAAAACTTTATATTAATTAATAGGGCATATAATTTGAAAATAAAAAAGCCTCTATAATTAACTAAATAACTTTAGAATTATAGAGGTTTAAATATTATATTGAATTGATATGTAAGAGATTAAGCTATAAATCCAGAAATATAAGCTGTCCATATTGGATAACTTAATAAAATAAATGAAAAAATAGATACGCATATTGCAAAAATGTTCGCAATACGATCGCCACGTAGACAAGCGTAAATGTTAATTAATAAGACACCTAAGATAAATAAGCCACCTGCTAAAATAGGTAGGTTACCTTCTAAAACTTTTCCAATTGCAAGTAAAGGTGTTGCTAACGTAATTAACGACAAGAATAGTGACAATAAGGTTGTAGCATATTTCAAAGTATTCAGTCCTCTCTTGTATTTTAAAATGATATCAATTTAAAAAAATTAAAACTGTTTTGTACTTAATTAAAAATAATATTTGCTTATGCGTAGGATTGCAAGTTATTTTAAAATATTAAGAGGTAGAATGATATATTCATGTTAAATGAAACACAGTCAATCATTAATACAAACGCTTTATTCACCAATATATGGCGTATTTTAATTAATAGGTATCAACGGTATGATTTATTCGAATAACTCGATATCTTGCTTGTTAAAGTAGTAAATGAGCCAATGTTCATCTACGTAATAGTCTTCATATTTTCTAGCGTGTTGTTCCAAAACCAGTGTCTCAAAATTGAGATTGCTGAAAAATACTTTGCCACTAATATTATTTGAAACAAGGGAAGTCATTAAAATCTCAATTTGTTTTTCATCACATATTTCGAAGACTTTACGCATTAACAAGTTTGATATAGATGCTCGTGCGTTGTGATTTTCACCTTTTACACACATGTTTTCCAATGTAGCTTTATGCGCTATACTATATCGATTTGTATGAATTAATGTGACAGCACCAATTAATTCCTCACCATCAAATGCACCGATAATATTGTAGTCCGTAGTCTCCGGTGATAGGATTCTAGAAATATTTGCCTCTTCAAGACATTTTTTATTTTGCAGTTTCCATGCCATAACCTCAAGTTTCTTATCAATACCTTGTAGTAAAAGCGCGTGATATATAGGAAGATCTTCAATTGTTAAATAACGAATATGAGTCATTTATTCCCTCCTTATCCAGAAAACTAAATTATTAAGTATAAGTACTGTAGTTAAGCGATTTATATATAATACTAAAGGAAAAAATTTATTTGAGCAATACTATATTTAATTTTTTGTAAAGATATGTATAAATTTAGAATTCAAGTTATAAAAAAATATATTTTTATAAAGTTTAAACCATTCCTTAATATAATTTTTAAGTAACGAAATTAAATAGGATAATTATGCTATAATATGGTGAGTTATATAAATGAAAGCGGAGGCATAAATTATGGGGGCTTTAGTAACAATCATAGTTTCTTTAATCGTGCTTATTCTTATTTCTTTTTCAATATTAATTGTATGTCTGTATAACCAATATAAAGACAATTAAAAGTATTTAAAACATGAGACTTCAAGAACAAGCAACAAGAACTGAATAGCAAAGAAAACCCCCGAAATTCAATTTAGAATTTCGGGGGAATTACATATTAATATTAATCTACAACTGCTACATTTAAGTCAACTTCTATATTACCACGTGTCGCTTTTGAATAAGGACAAAACTCATGCGCATCTTGTAAATATTTCTCTGCTTCTTCTTGAGATAATACGTTTTTAACTTTTGCATCAATAGAAACACTTAATTTAGGGCTCTCTGCTTCTGGATCATCTTCTAAACGAACAGTCAAAGTAACTTCTGGCTCAGCGCCTCTTACTTTATTTTGTTTTAAGATTAAATCGAAAGCACCATTAAAGCATGAAGCGTAACCTGCTGCGAACAATTGCTCTGGGTTCGTACCTTTTTCAGCATCGGCTTGAGCTGGTGGTACAATCGCTACATCAATTGCTTTATCATCAGTTTGAACGTGACCATTACGTCCACCTGTATTTGTTGCTTTTGTTTCATAATTTACTGCCATACTTATTACCTCCTAAAATTTTCATATTTATTCTTTACCCAACAAATAAAATTTAAATCATTCTAAGATATCAAGAAAATATAATTTAAGGATTATTTGTAATTTTTTTCGAAGTTGTTATACAATTATAAATATTATTAAAAAGAGGGCGTTTTTAAATGACTGAAGTAAAAGTTGCTGTAACCATTGCACCAGAACAAGAACTCTCACAATCAACGATAGATGATTTAATACAGTTTCAAGATTCAATTGATATTATTGAATTACGAATCGATCAATGGACAAATTTAAACGAAATTGCTATCGAAAAAGTTGTTGAAGATCTTCAAAGTTTAAAACTAAATAAAAAGCTATTAGTGACGTATCGAACTTCAAATCAAGGTGGTTTAGGTGATTTTGGGGAGGATGACTATATACAAATTCTAAGGAAAATTGCTAATTGCCAAAATATAGATATGTTAGATATAGAATTTGATCAAACCAGATCACTCAATATTTTACAAGAACTGATTGAACTAGCTCATAAAAATCAAGTTCAAGTCGTACTATCTCACCATAATTTTAAGGAAACACCAAAGCTTGAAGCGTTAAAGCATTTATTTTATAAAATGCAGCAGCTAGAGTCGGATTATATAAAAGTTGCTGTGATGCCTCATGGTAAACAGGATGTACTAAACCTATTGAATGCAATGTCTGATACTGCAGATGTTGTTTCGCAACATGTAGTGGGCATTGCCATGTCTAAGATTGGTTTAATATCAAGAACAGCACAGGGTGTATTTGGAGGGTCGATTTCATATGGCTGTTTAGACACACCCAAAGCACCGGGACAAATACATGTTTCCACGTTGAAAAAGCAACTTAGTATGTACGAGTAATTTGAAAATATATTGTACCTGTCTTATAATTGAAAATAGTTATCATTGACGAAAGGGCGATATATAATGGAACTACAAGAAGCAATTGCGAATCGTAGAAGTGTTAAAATTTTTAAAAGAGATATGACTATAGATGACGACGCTTTATACAAAGCAATCAAACAGGCTACAGATGCGCCTAACCATGGTCTAAGAGAACCTTGGAGAGTAGTTCATATTGCAAAAGATAGATTAGGAGATATGAGTAAACAATTATCAGAAATAGCATTTCCTAATTTACAGAAAAAACAGCAAAACCATTATGAAGTAGCCACACATTTAGGTGGTATGCTTGCTTTAATTGTCAAAGAAGATCCTAGACAAAAAGAAAACTTGGAAAATCATATGGCTTTTGGTGCATTTGCTCAAAATTTAATGCTGTTATTACACGAAGCAGGTATAGGTACATGTTGGAAATCACCTGCATATATTTTCACACCAGAAATTAGAGAACTCTTTGGGGTTAAAGATGATGAAAAATTAGTGGGCTTGTTATATTTAACAGATTTAGAAGACGAGTTACCTCATAGAGAGCGTCACTTTAATGAAATTATAGAAAAATTTTAATTGCTATAAGTACTGTGATGCATTGCATCATATTAAAAAGGAAGCTGAAACATAACTAAAGATGTTTCAGCTTCCTTTTAGTGTTTAAAAATTAAGTGATTATTTAAACGTTTCTTCTAAAAATGATTCAACTTGATCTGGTGATTTCGCATTAGCAGAATGTAGGTGTGCTAATTTTTCACCATTTTTGAATACGAGTAAACTAGGGATGCCCATAACGTCATTTTCTGCTGCAACATCTTCTAATTCATCACGGTTAACAGTGAACCAACCATAATCATTGTATTTTTCTTGAATTGGATCAATCCACATATCCATTGCTTTACAATCAGGGCACCAACCAGCTTCGAATTTTACAATCACTGGATTATCGCTTTGAATTGTTTCTTTAAATGCATCATTTGTGTTAATAGGTTTCATTGATTTTGCTCCTTTTTTTGATATTAGTAATACCATTATAACGGACGATTGTATGTTATAAAAAAAATCAGCTTATTAATTAGAGCGTTTTTGTAACAAATTTGATATATTAGTGATAACTAGTTATAGGAGGTACAGAATCATGATAAAATTTTACCAATATCCTAATTGTACAACTTGTAAAAAAGCAGCTAAATTTTTACAAGATTACGGTGTGAGTTTTGAACCCATAGATATCGTACAGCATACACCAACTAAAAATGAGTTTAAAGAAATACTAGAAGTAACTGATATCGATATTAATAAATTGTTCAATACGCATGGCGCTAAATATCGTGAATTAGGTTTAAAAGATAAACTTAAAGATTTAACAGATGATGAAAAGTTAGATTTATTATCTGCCAATGGCATGTTGGTTAAAAGACCGCTAGCGATTTCAGGTGACAAAGTAACTGTTGGATTTAAAGAAGACGAATATAAAGCAACTTGGTTGTCATAAAATAATAAAGGTGATTAAATTACGTTGGACTATTATTTTGACAAAATAATGAAAACGCTTTACCGGTGTTTTTCGAAAACATTATAATAATTTAAAGATGCCATTAAATAGTTGATTGTATGCTATTCATATGGCATCATTAATATGTAAAAACATTTAGGAGGGGATTCTCGTGGCAGTACCGAGTGAATTAAAATATTCTAAAGAACATGAGTGGGTAAAAGTTGAAGGTAATACAGTAACAATTGGTATCACTGAATATGCACAAGGTGAACTTGGCGATATCGTATTCGTTGAATTACCAGAAGTTGATGATGAAATTAATGAAGGCGACACGTTTGGTAGTGTTGAGTCCGTAAAAACAGTTTCAGAACTTTATGCGCCAGTATCAGGTAAAGTTTTAGAATCTAATGAAGAACTAGAAGACAGTCCAGAATTCGTAAATGAATCACCTTACGAAAAAGCTTGGATGGTAAAAGTTGAATTAAGTGACGAAAGTCAATTAGAGGAATTAATGTCAGCAGAACAATATTCTGAAATGATTGGTGAATAATATTACATAGAACTCCATGATATAACTATCTTGGAGTTTTTATTTTACCTTTTTTTATCTATATTCAAATGAGACTAATCAAAAAATTGTTAAGACTTTGTAAATGCAGACGTAGTCATTTGTTGTAGGTAAGTGTATTTAGCTGACAAAAATGGATTGCCATAATAAGATGAAATTAGAAAACTGTAAAGGATGTTTATGGTCACTCAGTATTGTGAAGAACTAAATAGAGAAATTTACTATCAACATTTAGAGGGTGGATGTCATGGCGATACTAAACCAAGTAATTATTGTAGAAGGAAAGTCAGACAAAAAGCGGGTAAAACAAGTAATCGATCAACCAATCGATATTATTTGTACTAATGGTACGATGGGTGTCGATAAAATTGATGAAATGATTGATACATTATACGATAAACAAGTGTATATACTTGTCGATGCCGATGATGAAGGTGAAAAAATTCGAAAATGGTTTAAACGATATTTAAGTGAAAGTAGACATATAAGAATAGATAAACAATATTGTGAGGTTGCACGTTGTCCTAAACGATATTTATCCAGAGTGCTTGAAAAGCATGGGTTTACGGTAAAGGATGAAGAAAAAGTAGCTAAAGCGAAATTGGATTATATAGCTGAAAGGGTAAGTTTATTAACATGAAGGTAACAAATCAACAACGCGTCAATATAGATGAACATATAAATCAGGAAAAATATCTTATATTTGGATACACACCGACATGTGGTACCTGTAAAGTTTCTGAAAGAATGTTAGACATTGCTAATGAAATATTAAAATTACCAATTACTAAAATCGATTTGAATTTTCATCCAGATTTTAGTCAGGAACATGAAATACAATCTGTACCTGTGTTGATGTTGATGTCAAAAGGTGAAGAGCAAAAAAGAATTTACGCATTTCAATCCGTCCCTAATTTGTTAGAAAATTTAAAATAATTATTGACGAATCATTAGTGCGATGGTAGGATTAAAAATAATTAAATAACGAAACTCTTATCACGAGAGGTGGAGGGATGTGCCCTTTGAAGCCCGGCAACCGTCTGTAACAGAAATGGTGCCAATTCACATAAAGTTCATAGAAACTTTAGAAGATGAGAGAAGCAAACGTTGCTTTCTCTATTCTTCAATGAACATAGGGAAAGCATTTTTTATTTAATTGAAACAAAGCAATACGAGGAGGCAACAGAATGATTGAGTTAAATCAAATAGTCAAAAGGTACAAAACGAAAAAACAGGACGTACTTGCTGTAGATCATGTTGATTTAAGTATTCAATCAGGCTCAATTTTTGGTGTTGTTGGTTTTTCAGGTGCGGGGAAAAGTACATTAATAAGACTTTTAAATCATCTTGAGCAACCAACATCAGGAGACGTTATTATAGATGGTGACACTATAGGTAAGCTATCAAAATCGGACTTAAGAAAAAAACGTCAAAAAGTGAGTATGATTTTTCAACATTTCAATTTATTATGGTCACGTACTGTATTAAACAATATTACATTCCCATTAGAAATCGCAGGGATTTCACGACAAGAAGCCAAGCAACGTGCGCTTGAGTTAGTGGAATTGGTCGGATTGAAAGGGAGAGAAGATGCTTATCCTTCAGAATTATCAGGTGGGCAAAAACAACGTGTGGGTATTGCGAGAGCATTAGCTAACGAACCATCTGTATTATTATGTGATGAAGCGACAAGTGCATTAGATCCACAGACAACAGATGAAATCTTAGAACTATTATTGAAAATAAAAGAAGAAAGAAACTTAACCATCGTTATTATTACACATGAAATGCATGTCATTAGACGTATTTGCGATGAAGTTGCAGTAATGGAAAATGGTAAAGTGATAGAACAAGGCAAAGTTTCAAGTGTATTCGAAAATCCACAACACGATGTGACAAAACGCTTTGTGAAGGATGACTTAAATGATGACTTCGACGAATCAATTAGTGAACTCGTGTCACTTAATGAAAATGATTACGTTGTGCGTTTGAATTTTACTGGGAACAACGCAACGGAACCATTAGTGTCATACATAACGAAGACACACAATTTAGATGTCAATATTTTGGAAGCTAATATTAAACATACAAAAGACGGTTCTATCGGATTTTTAATCATACAATTTGCCGTTGCAAATTCAGAAAAATTTGAAAAATTCAAAAATGATTTAGAGGCACAACATGTATCTGTGGAGGTGGTTAAACATGGGTAATTCATTAAGCGATATCCTCCGAGAAATGTTTACAATGCCAAACGTAAGCTGGGAAGAAGTTTGGGTTGCAACATATGAAACCATCTATATGACGGTAATAGCAACAATATTTGCATTTGTTTTAGGAATTATTTTAGGTGTCTTGCTCTTTTTATCAGCTAAAAGTAAGTCACCAGTCGCTAGAGTATTTTATAGCATTGTTTCATTCATTGTGAATTTATTCAGAGCGATTCCGTTTATCATTTTAATCTTATTGTTAATTCCATTTACAAGTTTAGTATTAGGCACAATCAGTGGTCCTACAGGTGCATTGCCAGCATTAATCATCAGTGCAGCACCATTCTATGCAAGATTAGTGGAAATCGCATTTAAAGAAATTGATAAAGGTGTAATCGAATCGGCTTGGTCAATGGGAGCGAGTACTTGGACTGTAGTGAGAAAAGTACTTTTACCAGAAGCAATGCCAGCATTAGTATCTGGCATCACAGTGACAGCCATCGCATTAGTTGGTTCTACAGCAGTTGCAGGTGTCATCGGTGCAGGTGGTTTAGGTAACTTAGCTTATTTAACAGGATTCACACGTAATCAAAATGATGTCATATTTGTTTCAACTATTTTAATACTTATTATTGTGTTCATTATTCAATTTATTGGTGATTGGGCAACAAATAAAATTGATAAAAGATAAATTCATAAAGGGGAGATTTTTATATGAAAAAGTTATTAAGTTTAGCTTCGGTCGTTGTGCTTGCGCTTGTTCTAGCTGCATGTGGTAACGGTGGTGGCGGTAAAGATAAGACGATTACTGTTGGTGCTTCACCAGCGCCACACGCTGAAATTCTTGAAAAAGCAAAACCGTTATTAAAAGATAAAGGTTATGATTTAAAGATTAAAACAATCAATGATTATACAACACCTAATAAATTATTAGATAAAGGAGAAATTGACGCAAATTTCTTCCAACATACACCTTACTTAAACACTGAGAAAAAAGATAAAGGCTATAAGATTGAATCTGCAGGTAATGTTCATTTAGAACCTATGGCCGTATATTCTAAAAAATATAAAAGTTTAAAAGATTTACCTAAAGGTGCTACTGTCTATGTTTCAAATAATCCTGCTGAAGAAGGTCGTTTCTTAAAATTCTTCCAAGACGCTGGACTTATTAAAATTAAAAAAGGTGTTAAAATTGAAGATGCTAAATTTGATGATATTGTAGAAAATAAAAAAGATATCAAATTTAACAATAAACAATCAGCAGAATATTTACCAAAAATTTATCAAAAGGAAGATGCAGATGCCGTCATCATTAACTCTAACTTTGCCATTGATCAAAAATTAAGCCCTAAAGATGATTCTATTGTCTTAGAAAAAGCGAAAGATAATCCATATGCAAACCTAATTGCAGTTAAAGATGGACATAAAGACGATAAAAAAATCAAAGCTTTAATGGATGTATTACAATCTAAAGAAATTAAAGATTACATCAACGATCATTACGATGGTGCGGTTGTACCAGCAAAATAATATTGAATTAATTAACAAACCCTTTAACTCCAATAGTTAAAGGGTTGTTTTTGTGTCTAGGATATTGTAAAAGGGCATTATTTAAAACTACAACTACAAAGTAAAAGACGAGTGTTAGTTATTTTTTACGTTCCACACGTAAACAAAGCATAGTTACTATACGCTTGTTTTTCGTTATTATTACTAAACGCGCTATAGTTTGAAGTATTTGTGATATAGAAAAGCTCAAATGAATGGCTAAATTTAATTTTAATGTCTTTCAAAAAATTTGATATTTGGAAACTAATATTAAATTTTGCTCTGTAATGTTCATTAATTTCTAAAATTTAAATACCAATTAAAAACACTTTAGTTTTTCAATTTTTAAATCAAATTAACCATTGGAAACTTTGTATAATGTCTTTACTTAAATTAAATGAGTTCGGTTGATGCTTTAATCGTTTTTTATATAATTTGCCTGCATCTTCTTCTTTGATTAGGATGTCCATACCAGCTTTTGTTACTAAAATGGAAGAAAATTGAATAATAAGTATGTCGGAATCTAAATAAATAATACGCCACTTGCTAGAGAAACATCGTAACAATCCTTTGCCTGTCCAAGTAAATTGATCGTCCTTTAATTTATCGTAACCTAAGATAGATTTTGTTTTGTATTTTGTTTGATACTGTACTTTGTCTAGCAATATTAATGGTTCCTTTTCTATTATTGAATAAGAGATAGAAGGATTTGCTTTTTTGCCAGAAGTCCACATATTAAACGTTGACGCAATAATCTTCCATTTACCAGGCAAATGTTTAATGTATTGAATATTGATCGCTCCTCTGCATAAGTTATTTTGTTATATAGAATTAAATTTACAAAAAAGCGCAATAGGTCACGTCTTATGATATGTGCCTATTGCGCCTATGTTTTATTATTTTATGTTAATCGTGTTCATCTTTAATATCGCCGACGATATTTTCTAAAATGTTTTCCATTGTAATGATACCTATAGCTTGTTGATTTTCATCTTCAACAAGGGCGATATGAATTTGTTGCGATTTCATTTGTTCAAGTACCTGATGATATTTTGTAGTCAATTTAATTTTAAGGATATCGTGTGTGATTTCCTGAACTGAAGTGACACTGTCATTTAATAAATCTTTTGAATGAATGTAGCCAACAATGTTCGTTGGATTATCTTTGATTACCGGAAATCTAGTATAGTTTGCATTGTTTACATAAGATTTTGTTTCATTTATATCGCTATTTATATCGATAACAGAAACTTTTTCTAAAGGTAGATAACCGTCTTTTATTTTCATTTCATCAAAAGCGAAAGCACGATTAATATGAGTTAATTCGTTTTCAGAGATTTCTCCACCTTCGTGACTTTCTTTAATTAATAGCTTTAACTCTTCTTCTGAATGATACAATTCACTTTCTTTAGCAGGTTGCATGCCGAACATTTTTAAAATTAAACGCGCCGAACCATTAAGGATATATATAAATGGATAAAATATTTTGTAAAACATAATGATTGGTTTGGCAATGATTAATGTGATTTGTTCAGCTTTTTGAATTGCAATGGTCTTAGGTGCCATTTCTCCAACAACAACGTGTAAGTAAGTCGCAATAACAAAAGCACTGATTAAGGTGAATATATGGATCATTGTTTCAGAAAGTCCAATACTACTAAATAAGGGATGTAATAAAAATTCGAAAGTGGATTCACCGACCATACCTATTCCTAGAGCGGTAATTGTGATACCTAATTGACAAGCAGCTAGGTATTCATCTAAATGCGTTACGACTTTTTTAGCGGCAATCGCATTTTTATTATTTCCACTAGCAAGTGAATTGATACGAGATGAACGTACTTTGACGATTGCGAATTCTGTCGCAACGAAGAATGCAGTTAATGCAAGTAATACTATAAATGTGATTAAACTAATAAGGGTTCCCAAAAATTAATTAATTCCTCCATTGATTTGTTATTCAATCTATACCGATTGATATTCTATTATATAAAAATTAAGAATTCATGGCTAGTGTAACGTATTACACTGAGTGATTTTTTTTGAAGTATGATTATAATTTAGGTTGAAACGGTTAATCGGCGGTCAACCTACCTAATCTATAACTGATCACAAAACCTAATAACAGCGTAACGATTGATACAATCCAAATCATTATTGTACTTGGTAAACCGGGGAATACAGCATATAGTGAACCAATTACAAATCCTATGATTAATGCGTATGTTAAATAAGTATAATAAGACAATAAATATTGGATTAATTTACTAGAACACAAGAATCCAAATAATACACCACAACCGACAGTGATTAAAATAGGTAAGGCTGCAAAGTTAAGTGAAACAAATTCAGAAATAGCATACATGATTGTACCGTAAACACCGAATACGAGTAACATAAATGATCCTGAAATGCCTGGTAATAACATCGCACTTGAAGCACATGCGCCAGCAATAAAATATTTTAATATAAGGCCTGTTGAAAGTGATAGTGTTTCTCCCGCATGCTTATCACCACTATTCATCACAGTCATCATTACTATGACGATAATGCCTACAACTAATAATAAATAATGCGGTGTTGTAAAAGTGTGTTTGAATCGAGAAGTTTTTAATAAATAGGGGATGATACCACCAATTAAACCTACAAAGAAGAACATTGTTGGAACAGTATGCGTACTAAGTAAATAGTTTATTAGTTTACTAAGTAAACCGATTGCAACTACCATGCCGATACCGATAGGCAGTAAAAACTTTAAACTTTCCCAAAAACGTTTTGAAAAAAGACCACTGATAGAACGTATGAAATCATCGTATATACCCAGTAAGAGCGCGATTGTACCACCACTAACACCAGGTACGAGATCTGTCGTCCCCATCGCAAAACCTTTCCAAAGATTTGACCATTTGATTTTTGACATATTCAATTCCTTTCTTAAATAAAATGTATTAATGATAATAGCATAATATGGCCTATTACAATAATGAAACACGTAAAATAAAAAGGATGTAAAAAATATATTTTTGATTATATTGCGAAAAATTACCATTGAGAACATGATATCGTTTTTTATCAGTTAAGAAATACTTACTATTATTATCGAAAATGATTGTGTTTTAATAACGATTTTAATTTAGCACTTGAAAAGGTTTATATTCACTTATAACTACGTTATAATGAGATGATGTAACAAGGGCTCAGTCTTTTGACTGTAGATTAAAATTATTATAAACTAGATAGGAAAACATATCATATAATACGGAGGGAATATGTATGCCATCAACATTAGAAATTAAAGACCTACATGTGTCTATAGAAGATAAAGAAATCTTAAAAGGTGTTAACTTAACAATTAACACTGGTGAAATACACGCAATTATGGGGCCAAATGGTACGGGTAAATCAACATTATCATCTGCAATCATGGGACACCCTAGCTTTGAAGTAACTCAAGGGGAAGTTATCTTAGATGGCGTCAACATCTTAGAATTAGAAGTTGACGAACGTGCGAAAGCAGGTCTTTTCTTAGCAATGCAATATCCATCAGAAATCACTGGTGTAACTAATGCAGATTTCATGCGTTCAGCAATTAATGCAAAGCGTGAAGAAGGCGAAGAAATTAACTTAATGCAATTCATTAAGAAACTTGATAAAGAAATGGACTATTTAGATATAGATCAAGATATGGCTCAACGTTATTTAAATGAAGGTTTCTCAGGCGGAGAGAAAAAACGTAATGAGATTTTACAATTAATGATGTTAGAACCTAAATTTGCTATTTTAGATGAAATTGACTCTGGTTTAGATATCGATGCGCTAAAAGTTGTTTCTAAAGGTATCAACCAAATGCGTGGTAAAGAGTTCGGTTCATTAATCATTACGCACTATCAACGTCTATTAAACTACATCACACCTGATCACGTTCATGTAATGTATGGTGGTAAAGTAGTTACTTCAGGCGGTCCTGAATTAGCGAAACGCCTTGAAGAAGAAGGTTACGAATGGGTTAAAGAAGAGTTCGGTGCTGCAGAATAAGTCTCAACTCATATTAAATATATTAATTTAGATGAAGATTTAAGGTCTTGATTTAAGCCGATGAATTAAATCATATAATCATCAAATGGGAGGAAAATAGTATGACGACTGAAACTTTGAACATTTCTGAAGCGCAACTTGTTGAGTATTCACAAGCCCATAATGAGCCAGCTTGGTTAACAGAATTACGTAAAGAAGCGTTGAAATTAACCGAAACTTTAGAAATGCCAAAACCAGATAAAACAAAAATTAATAGATGGGATTTTGACTCATTTAAACAACATGAAACGACAGGCGATGTATATCAATCATTAGAAGCATTGCCAGAAGCTGTTAAAGAGATTATTGATATTGAGAACTCAGAAAATTTAATTATCCAACATAATAATACACTTGCTTTTTCTAAAATTTCTGACTCTGCAAAAAATGACGGTGTCATTGTAGAAGGCTTAGCAGATGCGTTAGTAAATCACCCAGATTTAGTGAAACAATATTTCATGAAAGAAGCAGTAGTTGTAGATGAGCATAGATTGACTGCGTTACACACAGCGTTATTAAACGGTGGTATGTTTGTTTACGTACCTAAAAACGTTGTCGTGGAGCATCCTATTCAATATGTTGTGTTACATGATGACAACCAAGCAAGTTTTTACAATCATGTTATTATTGCTGCTGAAGAAAGTGCGGAAGTAACGTACGTAGAGAACTATTTATCAAATGCAGACGGTGAAGGCAATCAACTAAACATTATTTCAGAAGTAATTGCTGGTGCTAACTCAAAAATCACTTACGGATCAGTTGATTATTTAGATAAAGGCTTTACAGGTCATATCATTCGTCGTGGTACAGCAGATGCCGATGCGAAGATTAATTGGGCTTTAGGTCTAATGAATGAAGGTAGTCAAATTATTGATAATACAACTAACTTAATCGGTGATCGTTCTGAAAGTGAATTGAAGTCCGTGGTAGTTGGAACTGGAAGTCAAAAAATCAATTTAACTTCTAAAATTGTTCAGTATGGTAAAGAAACGATTGGTTATATTTTAAAACACGGTGTTATGCTTGAAAGTGCGTCAACTGTATTTAATGGTATTGGTTATATTAAACATGGTGGTACGAAATCAAATGCAAACCAAGAATCTCGTGTATTAATGCTATCTGAAAATGCTCGAGGAGATGCTAACCCAATCTTATTAATTGATGAAGATGATGTAGAGGCTGGACATGCAGCTTCTGTTGGTCGTGTAGATCCAGAACAACTTTATTACTTAATGAGTCGTGGTATTTCTCGTCAAGAAGCTGAACGTTTAGTTATTCACGGTTTCTTAGATCCAGTAGTACGTGAATTACCTATCGAAGATGTAAAACGCCAATTGCGTGAAGTAATTGAACTTAAAGTAAACAAATAATTAACAAAAATAAATGTAGTCAAGGACAGTAGTAATTAAATTGTGATGTCAAAATTTGAACGTATGTAAATGGTTATTAAATACGTTTTACAAGTTATGATTGAACCTTTACTAAGGTCTGATTATTGATTCTTAATTAAGGAAGGCCTGTGAATAATTTGACTGATACATTAAATGTTACTGAAATTATAAAAGATTTTCCGATTCTCAACCAACAAGTGAATGGAAAAAGATTAGCGTATTTAGATACAACGGCCACTAGCCAAACGCCTGTTCAAGTGATTGATGTTATGGCGGATTATTACAAACGTTATAACTCAAATGTGCATCGTGGTGTTCACACACTTGGTTCATTAGCAACAGATGGTTACGAGAGTGCACGTGAAACAGTCAGACGTTTCATTAATGCTAAATATTTTGAGGAAGTCATTTTTACAAGAGGTACAACGGCTTCTATTAATATTGTTGCACATAGTTATGGTGACGCACATGTTTCTGAAGGTGATGAGATTGTTGTTACTGAAATGGAACATCATGCAAATATTGTGCCGTGGCAACAATTAGCTAAACGTAAAAATGCACATTTGAAATTTATACCAATGACTGAAGATGGACAATTAGCGTTAGAAGATGTTAAGGCAACAATCAATGATAATACGAAAATTGTTGCGATTGCACATGTTTCTAATGTCTTAGGTACGATTAATGATATTAAAGCAATTACTGAAATCGCACACCAACACGGTGCAATTATCAGTGTTGATGGTGCACAAGCTGCGCCTCATATGGCACTAGATATGCAAGCGTTAGATGTCGATTTCTATAGCTTTAGTGGCCATAAAATGCTAGGGCCAACAGGTATTGGTGTTCTGTATGGTAAACGTACGCTACTTAATAAAATGGAGCCTACCGAATTCGGCGGTGACATGATAGATTTTGTAAGTAAGTACGATGCTTCATGGGCAGATTTACCGACTAAATTTGAAGCTGGTACACCATTAATTGCACAGGCAATTGGTTTGGCCGAAGCAATTAGATATTTACAAAATATTGGCTTCGAAGCGATTCATCAACATGAATCAGAATTAACTGCATACGCTTATGATAAAATGTCAGAAGTAGATGGTATTGAAATTTATGGACCTGCCAAAGACAAACGTGCAGGTGTCATTACTTTTAATATGGTTGATGTTCATGCACATGACGTTGCGACTGCAGTAGATACTGAAGGCGTAGCAGTAAGAGCAGGACATCATTGTGCACAACCACTTATGAAATGGTTAAACCAATCTTCTACAGCGCGTGCAAGTTTTTACATTTATAACACGAAAGAAGATATTGACCAATTCGTTGAAGCATTGAAACAAACGAAGGAGTTTTTCTCATATGAATTTTAATAATTTAAATCAGTTGTATCGTTCAGTTATAATGGATCATTATAAAAGTCCTAGAAATAAAGGCACTTTAGACAATGGTTCTATGACGGTAGACATGAACAATCCAACTTGTGGGGATCGCATTCATCTAACGTTTGATATCGAAGATGGTTTCATTAAAGATGCTAAATTTGATGGTGAAGGTTGTTCTATTTCTATGTCGAGCGCTTCTATGATGACAGAAGCGGTCAAAGGTCACACATTGGCTGACGCTATGAAAATGAGCCAAGAATTTTCAAAAATGATGCTTGGTGAAGAATATGAAATTAGCGAAGATATGGGCGACATTGAAGCGTTACAAGGTGTTGCGCAATTTCCAGCAAGAATTAAATGTGCCACATTAGCTTGGAAAGCACTTGAAAAGGGTACAGTTGAAAAGGAAGGCAATACAGAAGAGTAAAGATTCATTCGAATTGATACGTTGACATTGTGTAAAATTCCATTCAAACTGGAAAGAACAACAAGATAAATAAACGTGAATATGTATAGATAGAATAATAGTCTCTATGAGATAAAGTAAAAAAATGCAAATAACAGACAAATCAATTAGCACGTTAGTCGTTTTTTAATATATAAAAGGAGTGATTTAAATGGCTAAAAAAGCACCTGATGTTGGGAATTATCAATATGGTTTCCACGATGAAGATGTTTCCATTTTTAGATCAGAACGCGGTTTGACGGAAAATATTGTCCGTGAAATTTCAAATATGAAAGAAGAACCAGAATGGATGCTAAATTATAGATTGAAATCATTAAAACAATTTTATAAAATGCCTATGCCACAATGGGGTGGGGATTTATCAGAATTGGATTTTGATGATATCACTTACTATGTTAAGCCATCAGAGAACACTGAACGTTCTTGGGATGAAGTACCAGAAGAAATCAAACGTACATTTGATAAACTTGGTATTCCAGAAGCAGAGCAAAAATATCTTGCTGGTGTTTCAGCACAATATGAGTCAGAAGTTGTTTACCATAATATGGAAAAAGAACTTGAAGATAAAGGCATTATCTTTAAAGATACAGACAGTGCTTTAAGAGAAAACGAAGAGTTATTTAAGCAGTATTTCTCAACGGTTGTGCCAGCTGCAGATAACAAATTCTCAGCGTTAAACTCAGCTGTATGGTCAGGTGGTTCATTCATCTACGTACCTAAAAATATTAAATTAGATACACCATTACAAGCTTATTTCCGTATTAACTCAGAAAATATGGGACAATTCGAACGTACTTTAATCATTGCAGATGAAGGTGCTTCAGTGAACTATGTTGAAGGTTGTACTGCCCCTGTTTACTCAACAAGCTCATTACACTCAGCTGTTGTTGAAATTATTGTTCATAAAGATGCACACGTGCGTTATACAACAATCCAAAACTGGGCAAACAATGTTTATAACTTAGTAACGAAACGTACATTAGTATACGAAAATGGTAACATGGAATGGGTTGATGGTAACTTAGGTTCTAAATTAACTATGAAATATCCAAACTGTGTACTAATGGGTGAAGGCGCTAAAGGTAGCACATTATCGATTGCATTTGCTGGTAAAGGACAAGTTCAAGATGCAGGCGCTAAAATGATTCATAAAGCACCTAATACATCTTCAACGATTGTCTCTAAATCTATTTCTAAAGATGGCGGTAAAGTTGTTTATCGTGGTATCGTTCATTTTGGTCGTAAAGCGAAAGGTGCACGTTCAAACATCGAATGTGATACTTTAATTTTAGATAATGAGTCAACTTCAGATACAATTCCTTATAATGAAGTATTCAATGATAATATTTCTTTAGAGCATGAAGCGAAAGTTTCAAAAGTTTCTGAAGAACAATTATTCTACTTGATGAGTCGTGGTATTTCTGAAGAAGAAGCTACAGAAATGATCGTAATGGGCTTCATTGAACCATTCACGAAAGAACTTCCAATGGAATATGCTGTTGAAATGAACCGTTTAATTAAATTCGAAATGGAAGGAAGTATTGGTTAAGATTTTCTAATCTCTAACTTTCTTTTATAAAATAATAAAACACGAGTAATACCTATGGTTAAAGTGTGCATCAAGTGATACTTTAACTATAGTGTATACTCGTGTTTTTTTGATATGATTTCAGTGTAAACATACAGGTTCAATGTTGGAAGTAATCATATGCATTGCTTGCCATATTACATAGTGTATAAACTTAGTGTCATTTACGCCAACGATCTAATTTTGCCATGAATTTTTTTGTGTACATTTTGTTTAAAAAGAATTTTTGAACTTTATTCATATCGGATTATTGGAATCTTTTCAGGTTATATGCGTACATTGCATCAAAATCTAGGTTCATTGTAAAAGCACCATCTTGGTAACAATGAAGACAGTATTTTTTCGATAAAATACCATCACTTTCTGTGCCAGCTGGTGTTTTTTTATCAAGTGGCATACCACAACTTTGGCATTATTGAACTTTGGCCATAGAAATACTCTTGTCTGTTATTTAAATTTGTAGAGCAAATTATGGTGATAAAGTAGTTTAACATGAGGATGATGAAAAAGTGAAGCTACACCGTATAAGCTTTATTTCGGTTTTAGATATATGCTATATTATTTAATCTATCAGGTGGAAGCGTGTTTATCATATATAGGATTAGGGAATAAAATATCAAAATATAAAGTTTTTTAATAATGATTGCTAAAGGAGTCTTGCACTGATGATTATTGCTATAATCATACTTTTGTTTGCTTCATTTTTCTTTTCAGGAAGTGAAACAGCTTTAACTGCTGCAAATAGGATGAAGATACAAACAGATGCACAACACGGAAACAAAAAAGCCGGAAAACTCGCAAAGTTATTAAGTAAACCGAGCGAATTTATAACTACGATTTTAATAGGTAATAATATTGCAAATATTATTTTACCGACACTTGTAACAATTCTTGCAGTTGATATGGGGATTAATGTTGGGTTAGCTACAGCAGTAACTACGATAGCAATTATCATTATTTCGGAAGTTATACCCAAATCTATCGCCGCCACTTATCCTGACAGAATGTCGCGTTTGATTTATACACCAATTTCATTTTTTGTATTTATTTTTAAACCAATCACTAAGATATTAAATGCATTAACAGATTTGATAAATAAAGCACTATCAAATGGTACAGATGAGACAAAGCGCTTTTCTAAAGAAGAAATTAGACAGATGGTGACGATTGCAGGCAGTGAAGGTGCGTTTAATGAAATAGAACGAAATCGCATACAAGGTGTCATGGATTTTGAGCAATTAAAGATTACAGATATAGATACAACACCACGCATCAATGTTACAGCTTTTCCATCAGATGTTTCATACGAAGATGCATATGAGACAGTCGTATCAAAGCCTTACACTAGATATCCAGTCTATGATGAAGATATAGATGATGTGATAGGTATTTTCCATTCTAAATACTTACTTGCATGGAGTCGTGAACCAGATAATGATATTTTAAACTATACATCTGAACCTTTATTTGTGAATGAGCACAATAGAGCCGAGTGGGTGTTAAGAAAAATGACAGTTTCAAGAAAGCATTTAGCGATTGTGTTAGATGAATATGGTGGCACCGATGCGATTGTTTCTCATGAAGATCTGATTGAAGAGATGCTCGGAATGGAAATTGAAGATGAAATGGACGAAGAAGAAAAGGAAAAATTAGAATTACAGAAAAAAGCATATAATGAAAAATAGTTTTTGAGGAAGTATCCATCTAGTGTGAATTTGAGTTGGTTGCTGATCAAATCAAAACGGATAAGGTAGTCTGCGTCTCGACTTGCCTTAGACGTGTATTAAAGGAGTATGTTGGTATGAAATTATCTACAAGAGTTACTGGGTTATTGAATGTGAAATATCCAATTATTCAAGCGGGCATGGCTGGTTCAACGACACCTGAATTAGTTGCAACTGTGAGTAATGCTGGTGGATTAGGTACAATTGGAGCTGGATATTTTAGTTCAGATAGATTAGAACAAGAAATTACTTATCTTCAAGAATTAACGGATTTACCTTATGCAGTCAATTTATTCGTACCAAGTGATAAATTATACATCCCTGAAAAAGTGGAACATATGAATGCATGGTTAAAGCCCTATAGACGTGCATTTAATATAGAAGAGCCTGTAATCAATATGACTGAAAAACAGCAATTTAAAGATGCGATTGACCTAGTTATTGAAAAAGGTGTGCCTGCGGTTTCATTTACATTTGGTATTCCAGAACAAACAGTTATTGAAAAATTAAAAGAACGTCATATTAAATTAATTGGCACAGCAACAAGTGTTGAAGAGGCAATAGCCAATGAATCTGCAGGAATGGATATGGTCATTGCGCAAGGTAGTGAAGCAGGTGGTCATAGAGGCGCGTTTTCTGAAACTGCAAGCCAACTTACACCGCTTATTGGCACCATGTCTTTAGTTCCTCAAATGGTTGATCAAATCAATATCCCAGTCGTAGCAGCAGGCGGGATTATGGATGGTAGAGGATTAGTGGCTAGTATGGTATTAGGCGCAGAAGGTGTTCAAATGGGCACAGCATTTTTAACATCAGATGAAAGTGGTGCAAGTCAACTATATAAGCATGCAATTAGTCAAAGTAAAGAAACGGATACAGTTGTCACTAATGTTATTACTGGTAAACCAGCAAGAGGCATAGAGAATGAATTTATTCATAAAATGAATGAATATGATGATGAAATTCCAGATTATCCGATACAAAATCAACTGACAAATGCATTGCGCAAAGAAGCCGCAAATAAAGGTAATGCGCAGTGGACACATTTATGGAGTGGTCAAAGTCCAAGGCTTGTACAACATATGTCGGCTTGGGCACTAATAGAAAATGTGGTTAAACAAGCAAATGAAATAATGAATCGATAACTGCAACGCCATATATGAAAAATTATCAAAGACGAGACTAGAAGGCTTAATGAATTATTAAGTTTCTAGTCTCATTTTTTATGATACATAGTAAATCATTTGAAATAAAAATCTTTAGTTTTTTAAAGTTATCGTAAATTGAATTTAATCAAGTGAATATCATAAATCATCTGTGGTATCATTAATTTGGTGATACATATGATAAATATTGGATTAACAGGTTGGGGCGACCACGATACATTATATGAGGATTTGCAACGAAAAACAGATAAATTAATTACATACGCAAGTCACTTTCCAATAGTGGAACTTGATGCAACTTATTATGCCATACAACCTGAAAGGAATATAAGAAAGTGGATTAAAGAAACACCAGAACGCTTTGAATTTATTGTTAAAATACATCAAGCACTAACACTTCATGCTGATTTTCATGATTATGCAGAAACAAGACAAAGCCTTTTTGATCAATTTAAGGATATGTTACAACCGCTAATGGATGAAAGTAAACTCGCTATGATATTAGTTCAATTTCCACCATGGTTTGATTGTACCGTACCGAATATTACATATATAAGATACGTGCGAGAACAATTAAAAGACTTTCCGATATGTGTCGAGTTTAGGCATCAATCGTGGTTTAATGATCAATTTAAAGAAGAAACATTGGCGTTTTTAACGCAACAACGCATCATCCATGCTGTTTGTGATGAACCACAAGCAGGTCAAGGGTCTATACCGCTCGTCAATAGAATCACGCATGAAAAAGCATTTGTACGTTATCATGGGCGGAATGTTCACGGGTGGACGAAAAAGGACATGACCGACGAGGCATGGCGCGACGTGAGATATCTATATGATTACAGTGAATCTGAACTACAAGATTTAGTGAATAAAGTTAAAGTATTAGAACATAAAGCCAAAAAAATTTATGTTGTATTTAATAATAATTCTGGTGGTCATGCAGCACAAAATGCTAAAACATACCAACGCTTGTTGGGCATAGATTACGAAGGATTAGCACCACAGCAATTAAAATTATTCTAGGAGCGATAAGATGTTAACAATTATATTATTGATTTTAATTGGTGGTTTGTCAGCGGTCATAGGCTCTTTAGTAGGTATTGGTGGCGGCATAATAATAGTTCCGACAATTGTATATTTAGGTGTGGATAATGATTTGTTACACGGCATAACACCTCAAATTGCTATCGGAACATCTTCTGTTATATTAATTGTAACCGGCTTATCTTCCACACTTGGTTATCTTAAGACAAAACAAGTTGATGTTAAGAATGGATCGATATTTTTATTTGGCTTACTACCAGGTTCATTAATTGGTTCAATCATAAGTCGTTATCTGACATTAGAATCATTTAATTTATATTTTGGTATATTTTTAATCTTAGTTGCCATCCTATTGATGGTAAGAAATAAAATTAAGCCTTTAAAAGTATTTGCGAAACCACAATATGAAAAAACCTATGTGGATGGTCATGGGGAAACATATCACTATCACGTACCACCATTGGTTGCATTTGTGGCTACATTATTTATTGGTATTTTAACAGGACTCTTTGGTATTGGTGGCGGTGCTTTAATGACACCACTAATGCTCATTGTATTTAGATTCCCACCGCATGTTGCGGTAGGTACGAGTATGATGATGATTTTCTTTTCAAGTGTTGTCAGTTCAGCAGGTCATATCGTACAAGGTCACGTAGCCTGGGGTTATGCAATCATCTTAATTATAGCAAGTTATTTTGGTGCTAAATTAGGTGTCAAAATTAATCGATCCATTCAATCGAATACTGTCGTTACATTATTGCGTGCAGTCATGCTCATAATGGGTATATATCTAATCATTAAATCATTTTTATAAAATAAGAGGAGGGAAAACATAGATGAAATTAACAATTTATCATACGAATGATATACACAGTCATCTACATGAATACGCACGTATCACTGAGTATTTAGCTCAAGAGAGACCTAAATTGAAGCATCCCTCGCTCTACTTAGATATAGGTGATCACGTTGATTTGTCAGCGCCTGTGACTGAGGCAACGATGGGTATCAAAAATGTTGAATTATTAAATGATGCACATTGTGATTTGGCTACGATTGGTAATAACGAAGGTATGACGATATCTCATGATGCATTAAACACATTATACGATAATGCAAAATTTGATGTGACTTGTGCCAATGTTTTTGATGAACGCGGTCAATTACCAAATAATATCTCTTCATCATTTATTAAGGTAATAGATGGTGTGCGTATATTATTTGTGGCTGCTACAGCTCCATTTACGCCGTTTTATAGAGCGCTAGACTGGGTTGTGACGAATCCATTAGAAGCAATTAAAGACGAGATAAGTGCTAATGAAGGTGCTTATGATTTATTAATTATTATGAGTCATGTAGGGGTCTTTTTTGACGAAAAGTTATGTCAGGAAATACCTGAAATTGATTTAATTTTAGGAAGTCATACGCATCATTATTTCGAAAATGGTGAATTTAATCATGACGTGCTTATGGCAGCTGCAGGTAAATATGGTTATTTCTTAGGTGAGGTTACTTTAGAGATTGAAGATAATGTTGTAGTGCATAAAGAAGCAACGATTCACCCTATAGAAAAGCTGCCTGAAGTAGAAACACATTTTGAAGCGGAAGGCAAGGCACTCCTTAGTGACGCTGTCATAGATTATCCTATCCAATTACCTAGAAGAACGAACATGATTTCACAAACATCTTATATGCTAGCAGAGAGTTTGTTTGAATTTACGAATGCAGATTGTACGATTATTAATGCTGGTTTAATTGTACAAGGAATTGATGGTAATCAAATTACAGAATATGATATTCATCAAATGTTACCGCATCCAATTAACGCAGTGCGTATTAAATTAAGTGGTCAAGAATTAAAGCAAGTAATTATTAAAAGTCAAAAGCAAGAATATTTGAATGAACATGCGCAAGGTTTGGGTTTTAGAGGTGATATTTTTGGCGGTTATATTTTATATAACCTTGGATTTATCGAATCGGAATCACGTTATTTTATCAATGGTGAAGAAATAGATAATGATGGCACGTATATCTTAGGAACAGTTGATATGTATACATTTGGTAGATATTTCCCAATGTTAAAAGACCAAGCCATAGATTACTTAATGCCAGAGTTTTTACGAGATATTTTCAAGGAAAAATTGTTAGAATATTAAATTGTTGTAATAATACGTTTTAATTTGTTGGAAATTTCGTTATAATGATTAGAGATTTCAAATCGGGAGGATTGTCATGTTATGGCTACTAAAAATGAAGAAATTTTACGTAAACCAGATTGGTTAAAAATAAAACTAAATACTAACGAAAATTATACTGGTCTTAAGAAAATGATGCGCGAAAAGAATTTACATACAGTTTGTGAAGAAGCAAAGTGTCCTAATATACACGAGTGTTGGGGTGAGCGTCGTACTGCAACATTTATGATTCTTGGTGCAGTTTGTACACGAGCTTGTCGTTTCTGTGCAGTTAAGACTGGTTTACCTAACGAATTAGATTTAGATGAGCCAGAACGCGTGGCAGAATCTGTAGAGTTAATGAATTTAAAACATGTTGTTATTACTGCAGTTGCGCGTGATGATTTAAGAGATGCAGGTTCAAATGTATACGCTGAAACAGTGCGTAAAGTACGTGAACGTAATCCATTTACATCAATTGAAATCTTACCTTCAGATATGGGCGGAGATTATGATGCATTAGAAACATTAATGGCATCAAAACCGGATATCTTAAACCATAACATCGAGACAGTTCGCCGTTTGACACCGAGAGTTCGTGCTAGAGCGACTTACGATCGTACATTAGAGTTCTTGAGACGTTCTAAAGAATTACAACCTGATATTCCTACAAAATCAAGTTTAATGGTGGGATTAGGTGAAACACACGAGGAAATTTATGAAACAATGGATGACCTTCGTGCTAATGATGTGGATATTTTGACAATAGGTCAATATTTACAACCTTCACGTAAACACTTAAAAGTTGAAAAATATTACACACCTTTAGAATTTGGTAAATTAAGAAAAGTAGCAATGGATAAAGGTTTTAAACATTGCCAAGCTGGTCCACTTGTAAGAAGTTCTTATCATGCAGATGAACAAGTAAATGAAGCTGCAAAAGAAAGACACCGCATCGGAGAAGAAAAACTTGGTAATGAAATTGGTACAGATACGAATAACTAATTAAAATAAGGCTTAGTTCATTTTAGATGATTGCGTGTATCGCACTATATGAACTAAGTCTTTATTAGAAATATGATATAAATATGTGAGTCATTTTAATATTTTATTATTTATAATTGAGTTTATGAAATGACATAGATTAGGTGAATGATATGATAAAAGTAAATGGACAATACTTTGAGATAATAGAGGAATATAGAGCGTGTTTTGAAGAAGAAACATTTGCCAACAGATACTCAGATATTTTGGATAAGTATGATTTCATTGTTGGTGATTTTGGATATGACCAATTGAGATTAAAAGGGTTTTATAATGATAATAATAAAAAGACAGAGTTAAGTAAACGATTCTCAACAATACAAGATTATCTATTAGAGTATTGTAATTTTGGCTGTCCTTACTTTATTTTAAGACGTATTCCAGAAAGTGAAATTAAGACACAGTTAGATGAAAGCGAAACAACAGAAAGTGACGCGATACTTGAAGAAGATAAACTGCATGATGTTAAAATTCAGCCCAGTATCCAACAATCAGAGAAATAATATATGCTGGCAAACAGTGAATAGATATTTCCATTTTAACAAAACAAACCAAAGGCGATTATACGCTTTTGGTTTGTTTTTATTGATTAATATTTTGAGGCATAGCGCAAGTACTATGGCATCATGTTATTGAATGACTTCATTTAAATATGCTGTAATCTCGTTACCTTCGATTTCAGACACACCAAGAATATGTGCGATATAGCCTTCTTCTTCTAAGTCATCTGTGCCAATAATGCCAAATTTATTTGTTTGCATATTAAGGACGATTGTTTTCCCAAAATGGCGGTTGGTTTGAACTAGCATTAAATCATAACGGCTGTGTTCACCAACAAAACCAACAAATTGGACTTGTGCAGATTCATCATCATCATATAGATACATATCAATCATGTTTAGGCTCCTAACAATATAAGTATTTAGTTTAAATTAGCTTATTTAAAGCAATTTTGATCTTACTAAAAGTCTTGATTTACAGTATAACCATAAATGAATTTGTCTGCAAAGTTATGGTATGATGAGATGGATAGGGGTGACTAAAATGTATTTTGTTAATAAAGAACAATTGAATACTAAATTAAATTATTTACAACAATTAATTCAAGATTATCCTAGCCATAAAGATAATCATTATGCATTTGAACGTATTGCGCAAATGTTTATTGAATCAGCGGTAGACATTGGTAATATGATTATAGACGGCTTTATACTTAGAGATCCTGGTAATTATAAGGATGTTATAGATATTTTAGCGTTAGAAAAAGTGATATCTAAAGATACACAACATCAAATTAATCAAACCGTTGATGTAAGAAAGCAATTTGTTCATTATTATGATGAACTTAATACGACGACATTGATACCCATCTTTGATGAAGCAGTGCCATTTTATCAAAGTTATATTGATGAAGTAATTCAGTTTTTAAAAAATGAAAATGTTCCAATCACAGCTTTTGGTAAAAAAGGAGAATAAGTCATAATGAAAAATTATAAAGCGTATTTAATCGATTTAGATGGAACGATGTATAAAGGGAATGAAGAAATTGATGGAGCAGCCCAATTTATTTCTTACTTAAATAATCAAAATATTCCACATTTATACGTGACAAATAATTCAACGAAAGAACCAGAAGAAGTAGCATCAAAATTAAATACAATGGGTATTGTCGCACAAGCTGATGAAGTTGTTACATCAGCTTTGGCAACCGCGGAATTTATCGCAGAAGAATCACCTGGAGCAACTGTATACATGTTAGGTGGAAGCGGGTTATCCAATGCTTTAACTGCACAAGGATTGGTACTCAAAGACGATGAATTCGTGGATTACGTAGTGGTTGGTTTAGATGAGCAAGTTACCTACGAAAAGCTTTCAACTGCAACGTTAGGTGTGCGAAATGGTGCTAAGTTTATCTCAACAAACCAAGATGTCTCTATACCAAAAGAGAGAGGATTTTTACCAGGTAATGGAGCGATTACAAGTGTCGTGTCAGTTTCGACAGGTGTCCAACCCGTATTTATTGGCAAACCAGAGCCGATTATTATGAATAAAGCCTTAGAAATTTTAGACTTAGACCGTTCAGATGTAGCGATGGTAGGAGATTTATATGATACAGATATTATGTCTGGTATTAATGTTGATATAGACACGATTCATGTACAAACTGGTGTCACAACTAAAGAAGAAATAGAGAAAAAATCAGTACCACCGACTTATACTTTTAAGGATTTAAATGAAGTGATTAAAGAACTTGAAAAATAGGAGTGTTCGTATGGATAAAATCATTGTTACTCGAAAAATTCCGCAACCTTTTATAGAACAATTAGAAGCGCTTGGACAAGTAGAAATGTGGGATGAGTCACTTATTCCGATGCCTAGAGCGCAATTTTTAGATGCCATCAAAGATGCAACGGCTTGCTTTATAACTTTGAGTGAAAAAATAGATGAAGAAGCCCTGGAAGCAGCACCTAACCTGAAAATTATTGCAAATATGGCAGTTGGTTTTGACAATATTGATATTGATCTCGTAAATAATAAAGGTATTATCGCAACGAATACACCGAGTGTCTTAACTGAAACGACTGCAGAATTAGGATTCACATTAATGTTGGCAGTAGCAAGACGAATTGTAGAAGCTGAGAAATATGTTCAAAATGGCGAGTGGCAAAGTTGGGGCCCATATTTGTTTGCGGGCAAAGACTTGAGTAATGCGAATGTGGGTATTTATGGCATGGGTGATATTGGTAAAGCTTTTGCTAGAAGATTAAAGGGCTTTAATACTAAAATCATGTATCATAATCGCTCTAGACATGAAGATGCCGAAAAAGAGTTAGGGGCATTGTATGTACCATTTGATACATTATTAGAACATAGCGATTTTATAATATGTACAGCACCACTCACAAAGGAAACTCAAAATAAATTTAATGCTACAGCATTTAAAAAAATGAAAAACGATGCGATTTTTATCAACATAGGACGCGGCGCAGTTGTCGATGAACAAGCACTAATCGCTGCTTTAGAAAATGGTGACATCGCAGCTTGTGGTTTAGATGTTCTACGTGAAGAACCGATAGATATGAAACATCCACTCTTAGCGATGGCTAATGCCGTGATTGTACCTCATATTGGTAGTGCGTCTGTAATAACAAGAAATCGTATGATTCAACTATGCGTTGATAATATTCGATTAGTATTAAACAATTTACATCCTAAAACACCAATAAAATAATAAAAAGTATCTTGTATTTAGGGATTGGGACTTTCAATACATACGTCCCAATTAAAAAGAGTCTGCGAACATCTATGGATGTTTGCGGGCTCTTTTTTTGATAGCAAAAAACTGATGTATAAAGATAACTGATTTTTAAACCGTTTAGTTTCACTGATTATAAGTGTATTAAATATAATTGTATTTTGAGCATTTTAATATTTTAAACCATCTAACATTTTTGTTATATATAAAATACTTTATTCGATTGTCACACCATCATAAAAAATGTATAATAAGTTGGTAAAATGTTAAAATATTGTAAATAGCCTTACAACCAAAAATATTGTTATGTAATAAAAAAATAATAGTATAAATAATAAAAGAGGTGGATGATGAGTAAAGAAATGAATAAAAAACCTACCTATCAAAAAATGAAGCCATGGTTATTAACATTATTATATCTTGCTATTTTTATAGCCTTATACTTAATTTACGGTTCTGGAGATACGCATAATAACTTTATTTATAATGAATTTTAATCGAGGAGAAAATTATGAAAGATATTGTATATTCATTAATTGAAAATGAAAAGAATTACCCCGACCAAATTGCAATAAGACATAATGATGAAACAATCAATTATCGAGAACTTAATCAATATACGAATGGACTAGCAGAATTAATAAAAGACAGTCAAAGTCCATTGATCGTATATGGACATATGTCGCCTTATATGATTGTAGGGATGCTTGCAAGTTTAAAAGCAGGTTGTGGTTATGTACCCATAGATGTTTCAATGCCTGAAGATCGAATTAGTTCTATTATTGAAAAAGTAGAACCTGACTATATTTTAAATACGACAGAAAGTTTATTAGACATAAAACATAATCATATTTTTGATTTGAATATATTTAATGACATGGATACATCTATTAAATTTAATGCGCTGATTGAAGATAAAAATATTGCTTATACGATTTTTACTTCTGGTTCAACAGGTGAACCTAAAGGTGTACAAATTCGTTATGATAGTTTAAATCAGTTTACGCAGTGGATGGTCGACCTCAATCAATTAGGTGAAAACCAACAGTGGTTAAATCAAGCGCCTTTTTCATTTGATTTATCAGTAATGGCGATTTATCCATGTTTAGCTACGGCAGGCACGTTAAATTTAGTAGACAAAGCAATGATTAATAAGCCTAAACTATTAAACCAAATGCTAGAAGCAACACGCATTAATGTATGGGTCTCAACGCCTTCATTTATGGAAATGTGTTTAATGTTACCAAATCTTTCAGAAAATCAATATGATAGTTTGAAAGAATTTTTCTTCTGTGGTGAAATTTTGCCACATAGAACGGCAAAAACGTTATTACAGCGATTCCCATCTGCGTATATTTACAATACATACGGGCCTACTGAAGCAACGGTTGCAGTTACAAGCATACGGATTACTGAAGATATCATAAATCAATATAATCCATTACCTGTTGGCGTACCGAGACCAGGCACAATATTGTCTTTAGCTGAGAATGACGAGTTAGTGATAACTGGTCAATGTGTGAGTGCTGGATACGTTAAAGATGAAATGCGCACTAAGGCGGTATTTAAAACATCCAATGGACAGCCAAGTTATTACACAGGTGACAAAGCAACGAAGAAGCATGAGCAATGGTTTATCAATGGTCGCATAGATTTTCAAGTTAAATTTAATGGTTACCGTATGGAATTAGAAGAGATTGAATTTCAATTACGACAGGTTAATGTAATAAAAGAAGCGGTTGTTGTTCCAATTTATAAAAATAGTAAAGTTGTGCAATTGCAAGGTGTAGTCATTTTAAATGAGGAAGTAGATATCGATGCTGAACAAGCTATGATACATAACATTAAACAAGCGCTTAAAAAATCAATTCCAGATTATATGATTCCTAAAAAAATAATATTTAAAGATAAATTTCCATTAACGGCAAATGGAAAATTAGATAGAAAACAAATCGCTGAGGATATACAAGCATGATTCCATATGGCACATTTACATTTTTTCTCATAGCGTTCATTGTACTATTACCTGTCATTATCATGGGGTTAGTTGGCAAGAGAAGTCGAATTTATAATGGTATCAGTACCATGGTGATGATTGTTCTCATTTTTTCTTCAGAAAAACACAATCTTTTTGGACTATCATTTTTAAGTGTACAGTTAATTAATTTTATCTTATACATTCTCTGGCAAGTAGCCATTATCATGTTTTACTGGAAATCACGTGCAAAAAATAATACATTCAGTAAATTTTTTGTCGTTATTGTTTTATCGATATTGCCGTTAGTGGTTGTCAAAGTCATGCAAAGCTCGTGGTTTGGTGCAGCACAATTGAAATTACATGAAAATAAAGTTATTGAATTTATTGGCTTTTTAGGTATTTCATACGTCACGTTCAAAAGTGTACAACTATTAATGGAAATACGAGATGGTTCGATTAAAGAAGTTAAAGTATCGAAAGTATTTCAATTTATATCGTTCTTTCCAACCATTTCATCAGGTCCGATAGATCGTTATAAACGATTTGTTAAAGATGAAGCAAAGATTCCATCCAGTGACCAATATCAAGAATTATTACATAAGGCAATTCATTATATTATGCTTGGATTTTTATATAAATATATCATTGCCTATTTAATTCAAGTTTATGCTATAAACCCACTGTTGTTGGATTTTAATAGTTTTACTGCTAAATGGCTTTATATGTATGCGTATAGTCTGTACTTATTTTTTGACTTTGCTGGTTATTCTTTATTTGCTATGGCCTTTAGTTATTTATATGGAATACAAACACCGCAAAACTTTAAACAACCCTTTAAAGCAAAGAATATTAAAGATTTTTGGAATAGATGGCATATGTCATTGTCATTCTGGTTTAGAGATTGTATTTATATGAGATCGTTATTCTTTATGTCGAAAAAGAGATTGTTAAAAAGTCAGTTCACGATGTCTAATATTGCCTTTTCATTAAACTTTTTAATAATGGGAATTTGGCATGGCATTGAAGTTTATTATATTTTGTATGGCTTATATCATGCAGTTTTATTTATTGGTTATGGTTATTATGAAAAATGGCGTAAAAAACATCCGCCAAAATGGTCAAATCAATTTACGGCACTATTAAGTATCATCGTTACATTCCATTTTGTAACATTTGGCTTTTTCATCTTTTCTGGGAAATTGTTTTAAAATTTAGGAGGAAAATATTATGGAATTTAGAGATCAAGTATTAGATTTATTAACTGAAGTAGCTGAGACTAATGTGATTAAGGAAAATCCTGATGTGGAATTATTCGAGGAAGGTATTATTGATTCATTCCAAACGGTAGGGTTATTACTAGAAATTCAAAATAAATTAGATATTGAAGTTTCAATTATGGATTTTGACAGAGATGAGTGGGCGACACCTAATAAGATTGTAGCGGTATTAGAAGAATTACGATGAAACTAAAACCATTTATACCAATCATTGTAAGTCTTGTGCTATTTGGCATCTTTGTAATGTTGCCAGCGAGTTGGTTTACTGGTTTAATCAATTCCAAAACATTAGCTACGCAACGTGTTGCTCTGACTGATCAAGTATTAAAAGGTACTTTAATACAAGATAAAATGTATCAATCCAATGCATATTATCCTATTTATGGGTCCAGTGAATTAGAAAAAGATGATCCATTTAACCCGGCGTTTTTACTAAATGGTAGAAAAGATGTTCCGAAGCAACCGTTTTTAATTGGGACAGGTGGATCAACCGACTTAGTCAATGCCGTGGAACTTGGTTCGCAATATGAAAACTTAAGAGGCAAAAAGATGGCCTTTATTGTGTCACCACAGTGGTTTACAAAACATGGATTAACACATGATAATTTCAAAGCACGAATTTCAAAGGGACAATTAAATCGATTATTTAATCAAAATCAATTAAGCCCTAAGTTGAAACAACGTTATGCGAAACGTTTATTACAGTTCAAAGATGTTGAAAATAGACCTTATTTAGAAAAAGTAGCAGCAGGCCATATGCCAAAAGAAACTCAATATCTTTCAAAATTTCAAGATAATCAATTGAAAAAAATTGAAGCAATTAAATCAATATATCCATTAAGAACGTCTCCTTTATCACATATCGATCCTGTTACACATAAAAATAGTTCGTGGCATAACATTGAGTCAGCAGCGGAATCATACGGTGAAGCGCGTACCAAGTCAAATCAATTTGGTATTCGAGATGAATATTGGGGTTTAATCAAACAGCATAAACGTAAAATTAACCGAAATTACGAATTCAGACAAAATTCTCCTGAATTTAATGATTTAAAATTACTTGTAGATACGTTACGTGAAGGTGGCGCAGATGTTGAATATGTGATTTTACCTTCTAATGGTAAATGGTATGATCACATCGGAATCAAACAAGAGAGACGTCAAAAAATATATGACAAGATTGACAATACGATTATTGATCATGGCGGACATACCTATAATATGACCGATAAAGATTATGAACCATATGTGGTAAGTGATGCGGTGCATATTGGCTGGAAAGGCTGGGTTGATATCGCAGAACGTATTGAGCAACACATGCATAAAAAATAACGTATAAAATTAAACAATCCTTTCAAATTTCACAGTTTATGTGAATTTTTGAAAGGATTATTTAATGGGTTTAAAACGTAAAATAAGCTAAATAACGTCATATTATAAGTGTATAAAACATTTAGTTTAAAATGGATGGTGAAATATTAAAATTAAAAAACCTAGTACACAGTTTTCGTGTTCTAGGTTAAAAAGTGTTCGAAAGCCATTCAATTTTTGATGTTATTATATATATAGTAAGTCTATCAATTAGAATACTTGTTCTACTTCGATTACTCCTGGTACTTCTTCATGCAAAGCACGTTCGATACCTGCTTTTAATGTGATAGTTGAACTTGGGCATGTACCACATGCGCCATGTAATTGTAATTTAACAATACCATCCTCTACATCTACAAGTGAACAGTCACCGCCATCGCGTAATAGGAAGGGACGTAGTTTTTCGATAACTTCTGCTACTTGATCAAACATCGTTACGTTTTCAGTTGGCATAAAAATGCCTCCTTTCAAGTAAATTATTTCATTTTCTACTTATCTTTTTATTATAATAGAAAAATAGGGAAAAATCTATAAATCAAAACAAAAGGGGAGAAAGATATATGGATAAAGTGAGCGTCGTTGTTTATGGAGCAGATGTTGTATGTGCGAGTTGTGTCAATGCACCTACTTCTCGTAACACATTTGATTGGTTACAGCCTTTATTAAAACGTAAATATCCGGACAAACAATTTGAATTTACGTATATCGATATAGAAAAAGATGTAGAAAATCTAACAGATCATGATCAACAATATATTGAACGCATACAAGAGGATGAATTATTTTATCCCTTAGTTACGATGAATGACGAATATGTTTCAGATGGTTATGTTCAGTTAAAAGATATTACTAAATTTATGGAATTACAGTAAAAAAGAAGGCGACTAGGTCATTTGATGATGTGTCCTAGACGCCTCTAAAATTAGCTGTAAATATATTGATCTCAGTGATCATTAGCATATTTGATAAAAAACTAAGCCAAGATAAAAGGCTTAGTTTGGAGCTTCAAAACGATTTAACCGTTATGGTATTTATACATCCATAGGACGCCTGATTTTAAGATAGAAGCTAGACGACCAGTAACGGTGCGGTCCATAATGTATGCGAATCCTTTTTTATCACCAAGTGATCCAAGGAAACCTTGAATTTTAATTTCTGGCATTTTTTCAGGAAGTGGTTTGTTTTGCCATTGTAATTTCATCACATCAGCAATTTGATCACCTTGAGCTTCCGCCAATTGCGCGCTTGGTGCATGAGGTAAATCTGCACAATCGCCGACCACGTAAATATTTTTGTAAGTAGGCACCTGATGATATTGATTTAAAATGACGCGCCCGCCTTTACTGATATCAATAGGTAGGTTTCTAACTAATTCTACTGGTTGGATACCTGCAGTCCACACGATTAAATCAAGTTCTTCTGGTACGTCATTATTGTAAATACAACCGGGTTCAACACGGTTGATATCAGAGTTTGGTACAACTGTGACATCATGTTTTTTGAACCATTTCTCTATATATTTACTTAATTTTTCAGGGAAACGACGTAAAATACGTTCTCCTCTATCATACAGGAAAATTTGTAAATCACTGCGACTTTCACGTAATTCACTAGCTAATTCGATACCGCTTAAACCTGCACCTACAATACCTACTTTAGCACCATTTGGAAGTTCACTAATATGATGGAATGTTTCACGCGATTTAGAAAGTGTTTGAATACTATGTGTGTATTCTTCTGCACCTGGCACATTATGATATTTATCTTCACAACCAAGTCCGATAACAAGTTCATCATAATCAACCTTGGTCTGCCCTACAGATACGATTTGGTCATCCAAATTAATATCAGTAATTTCGCCATAAACGTTATTGATTCTATCTGAATCAGGAAAACTCATGCGGATATCTTTGTCAGATTTTGTTCCCGCAGCTAATTCATAAAATTCTGGTTTTAAACCATGGTATGGCATGCGATCAATTAATGTAATTGAATAATTTTCTGGAAGTGCTGATGGTAAAATATGAGACATGATGCGCATATTACCATAGCCACCACCTAGTAATACTAAGTTTTTCATTTGTGATACCCCTCTAATAAAAATTGTATTGATCAGAAAAGATATGATAAATTTTTAAATCATTGTAGAACATGTCCATTGCACTTCAATGTAAATAAAATGTGATTAAATCATATTTTATTCTGCATCGATATACCAATTTTCTATAATCAGCTTACTTAGATATATTATATGCTTTTTTGTTTACTACTACAAATAAAGTAGACGCATTCTAATTTGTCATTACAAAATTTTTAGATAAGTAAATATTAACTTTGAAAATCAAATAATCAAATGTGATTGAGACTGGGCATACATTGATAAAGGTCAACTCAATGATCAATTGAAGCGTTAATCAAAATTTCTATAAGCTAGTATGTAGATATAGCCCCAGTGTTTTTGTTATAATTGTCTAACTGATAATTAATGAGAGGGTGTAATATGAATCCAATAGTTGAGTTCTGCATTTCGAATTTAGCGAAGGGCGGAGATTATGTATACAATCAGCTTGAAAATGATCCAGGCATAGATGTTTTAGAATATGGGTGTTTACAAAATTGTGGTATATGTTCTAGCGGCTTGTATGCATTAGTGAATGGTGATATCGTTGAAGGTGAATCTCCAGATGATTTATTACAAAAAATATACGCACATATAGAAGAAACATGGATTTTTTAGGAGGTAATTGTTATGACAGTGATTAATATGACAGAGTCAGCAGCTTATGAAGTTAAAGACATGTTACAACAGAACGATATGCCTGATGGCTATTTAAAAGTGAAAGTAAATGGTGGTGGCTGTACAGGCCTAACTTATGGCATGTCTGCTGAAGAAGAACCTGGCGAGAACGATGAAATATTCGAATTTTATGGTTTGAAAGTATTAGTTGATAAGTACGATAAACCAGTATTAGATGGTACGACAATCGATTTTAAACAATCTTTAATGGGAGGCGGCTTCCAAATAGATAACCCGAATGCCATTGCAGCATGTGGTTGCGGTAGTTCGTTTAGAACTGCTAAAGTGGCTGGGACGCCTGAAGATTGCTAATTAAATAAATTGATAAAAAGGCTATGGTTCACTTAAACAATAAGCGTAAACTATAGTCTTTTGTACGTTTATGTGAAATAATAAACAATATGGTCGTTTGCGCTTGAAAATCAACGATAAAAACTATAAAATTGGTATTGGATGAAAATTGTCTTTTTTGTGAATTACTTTTTAAAGATTGGGTAAATAAAAGACGATTGCAACAAAAAAATTATGAAAGCTTAGGTGAATGAAATGGCTCAAGATCGTAAAAAAGTATTAGTTCTAGGCGCTGGTTACGCTGGTTTACAAACTATTACAAAATTACAAAAGCAAATTTCAGCAGATGAGGCTGAGGTTACATTAATTAATAAAAATGACTACCACTATGAAGCAACTTGGTTACATGAAGCTTCAGCAGGTACAATTAGCTATGAAGATTTACTATATCCAGTTGAAAGTGTTGTTAACAAAGATAAAGTTAACTTTGTAAAAGCAGAAGTAACTAAAATTGATCGCAATGCTAAAAAAGTTGAAACTGACGCTGGAATCTTTGATTTTGATATTTTAGTAGTTTCATTAGGTTTCGAAAGTGAAACATTTGGTATCAAAGGTATGAAAGATTATGCTTTCCAAATTGAAAATGTATTAACTGCACGTAAATTATCTCGTCACATTGAAGACAAGTTTGCTAATTATGCATCTTCAAAACAAAAAGATGATAAAGATTTAGCTATTATTGTTGGTGGTGCTGGATTTACTGGTGTGGAATTCTTAGGTGAATTAACAGACCGTATTCCTGAATTATGTAACAAATATGGTGTAGAACAAAGCAAAGTGAAAATCACTTGTGTTGAAGCAGCACCAAAAATGTTACCAATGTTCTCTGATGAATTAGTTAATCATGCGGTAAATTACTTAGAAAACAAAGGTGTAGAATTTAAAATTGGTACACCAATCGTTGCTGCTAACGAAAAAGGTTTCGTAGTAAAAGTAAATGATGAAGAACAACAATTAGAAGCTAATACAGTAGTATGGGCTGCTGGTGTGCGTGGTAGCAAATTAATGGAAGAGTCATTTGAAGGCGTTAAACGTGGACGTATTGTTACTAAACAAGATTTAACAATTGAAGGATACGATGATATCTTTGTTATTGGTGATTGTTCTGCGTTTATTCCTGCAGGAGAAGAACGTCCATTACCAACTACAGCACAAATTGCTACGCAACAAGGTGAACACACAGCTAAAAATGTTAAAAACATTTTAGAAGGTCAACCTACAAACGAATTTGAATACGTTGATCGCGGTACTGTATGTTCATTAGGCGCTCATGATGGCGTTGGTGTTGTTTATGGTAGAGATATTCAAGGTAAAAAAGCTGCCTTCATGAAGAAAGTAATCGATACACGTGCGGTATTCAAACTTGGCGGTATTGGTTTAGCGTTTAAAAAAGGTAAATTTTAATAAATAAATCCATTGAGATACATTTTTGAATGTGTCGTATGAGATGCAATGAGGCCGGGACATATCATTATGTTCCGGCCTCATTAAGCATATAGATGTTTTTATTTGAATTACATAAGCAGTATCAAGAAATTACTTTAGACAAATATAATTTCTGTTTTTAATCTACAGAAAATAGAAATTTTGAAAATTACATAAACAATATAAGATATTAATTAAGCAGAAAAGAGGAGAAGCTATTATGAAATTTAATATTAGTAATCATCAAGAAAGTGACACGGATACATTAGTAATCGGAGTACCTGAGCATTTAAATCAACTAGAAACAGTAGTCGTTGGAAATGAAAACTTAAATGACAAGCTTAAAACATTAAAGCAACATCAAATTATAAGTACAAATATTGCTGCTATTTCTACAACAATGATCAATTTAAATGATAAATTTGTAAAATTAATTACGGTTGGCTTAGGTAATGTAAAATCAACCCATCACAGTGATTATTTAAAAGTATTTGGTCATTTATTTCAATATTTAAAGAAAAACAGAATTAGTCATGTTTCATTATTGTTTGATACATTTCAAGCGCATGAGTTACCAAGAGAAACAATTGCTGAAATATTAGGTCAACAAAGTATGCAGTCAATTTATGAATTTGATAATTATAAAACCGATAAATCTGCACCATATCAAATCGATTTAGATATCAGTACTTCCAAAGAAGGGGGTATAGAGGCTGCAATTGAACATGGACAAGCTATTGCATCAGCCATCAATATTGCTAGAGATTATAGTAATATACCCCCTAATATATTGACACCAAGCTTTTATGCTGAAATGATACAGAAACATTTCAATCATACTGAGGTTAGCGTTGATATAAAAGATAGTAAAACACTTCAAGAAGAAGGATTTGGCTTAATACATGCTGTTGGAAAAGGCTCTAAGCATGGTCCTAGAGTCATTACTTTGTCATATAACGGTGGCAACGTAAATGATGCTCCGATTGCATTGGTTGGAAAAGGTATTACATATGATTCTGGCGGTTATTCTATTAAATCTAAATTAGGTATGCAAACTATGAAATATGACATGTGTGGCTCTGCAAATGTCGTAGCCATGATTGACGCAGCACGTAAACTTGAACTAAAGATTAATATTGTTGGTGTTATTGCTGCTGCTGAAAATATGGTTAGTGAAATCGCGATGAAACCGGATGATGTATATACTGCATTGAGTGGTGAATCGGTTGAAGTATTAAATACGGATGCTGAAGGTCGTTTAGTATTAGGAGATGCAGTATTTTATGCGAATCAATTCCAACCTAAATTGATTCTTGATTTTGCAACATTAACTGGTGCTGCAGTAGCGGCATTAGGCGATGATAAAGCGGCTGTGTTTAATCATAATGCAGACGAAACTTTACAACATATACTAAACTGCGCACGTCAAATGGATGAATTTGTTTTTGAATTACCAATGACTTCAACAGAGCAAAAATTAATTAGAAATAGTGATGTTGCAGACCTCGTTAACCATACGAATGGTCAAGGAAAGGCATTATTTGCGGCAACATTTATTAATCATTTTGCGGGAGAAACGCCACATATGCACTTTGATATAGCTGGTCCAGCAACGATAAATAAACATACACATAAAGGTCCTAAAGGGCCGACAGGTTATCTTGTTCCTACTATTGTAGAATGGATGCGTCATCTGAAATAGTAAGATTTGTAATATTTTAATACTATAAAAAATGGGCAACATGATGTAATTAACGTTAATGGTTGTCCATTTTTTTGTTATTAATGTCTATAAAAGACAATGACTTAAAGATAGATTTATAAACCAAGTTTACATAGTCTTTTAAATAATAATATTAAAGTTAATAATGTGTTTGACAAGTACTATCGTTATTGATATTATAAATCACATGATACTTTAGTTCGATAACGTGATAAAGGAGTTATGCTTTGTGATAAATGCAGTTGTTATAGCCGTTGTATTGATGATTGTCTTATGTTTATGTAGATTAAATGTAGTTATTAGTTTATTTGTCAGTGCACTTGTAGGTGGATTAATAGCGGGTATGAGTGTTTCTGAAATTGTATCCGTATTTGGTAAAAATATAGTAGATGGTGCAGAGGTGGCACTTAGTTATGCATTGCTTGGTGGGTTTGCAGCATTGATTTCTTATAGTGGTATTACTGACTTCTTAGTGAATAAAATTATAGACGGAATTCATGCAGAAAACAGTAAGATATCACGAGTTAAAGTGAAAATCATTATTATCATTGCTTTACTTGTCATGAGCATAATGAGTCAGAATTTAATTCCCGTACATATTGCATTTATTCCAATTGTCATACCTCCATTAATTAGTTTATTTAATGAACTTAATGTGGACAGAAGACAAATCGCTATTATCATTGGTTTTGGTTTGTGTTGGCCTTATGTATTATTACCTTTTGGTTTTGGTCAAATTTTTCACCAAATCATACAAAATGGCTTTACCAAAGCACATCACCCAATTGAGATGGGTATGATTTGGAAGGCTATGATTATCCCATCGTTAGGTTATATTGTTGGGTTGATATTAGGTATTTATTATTATAGAAAACCAAGAAAATATATCCAACATGAAGAAATTAAAAATAATGATTCAATTGTCATCAAACCTTACGTACTTATAGTAACTGTGATTTCAATCTTAGCTACTTTTTTAGTACAACTCGTTACGGATTCAATGATATTTGGCGCGCTCGCAGGTGTGCTTGTATTCTTTGTTTCAAGAGCGTATAAATGGACGGAATTGGATAAACAGTTTGTTGATGGAATCAAAATTATGTCATTTATCGGCGTAGTCATATTATCTGCAAATGGTTTTGCAGGTGTAATGAATGAAACAGGGGATATCAGCAAATTAGTGGATAGTCTAAGTGGTGTTGTAGGAGCCAATAAATTATTGAGCATTATTGTTATGTATATTAGTGGATTAGTGGTCACATTAGGTATAGGTTCTTCATTTGCCACAATACCGATCATTGCCACATTGTTTGTGCCACTAGGAGAGTCATTAGGTTTAAGTACGATGGCGCTTATTGCATTAATAGGTACTGCGAGTGCCTTAGGTGATTCAGGGTCACCAGCGAGTGATTCAACACTTGGACCGACAGCAGGTTTAGATATTGATGGACAGCATGATCATATTAGAGATACATGTATACCTAATTTTGTGTTCTATAATATACCATTGATTATTTTTGGAACAATTGCAGCTATGATATTATAGTATTAATTCTATGCAAATGAGGTGTACGTTATGGAAAATATGCTAGATGCTTTAGATATTAAAGTAGAAAAGCAAGAACGTGGATTAATGGTGATGTCAATGCCGGTAACAGATAAGGTGAAACAACCTTTTGGCTATTTACACGGTGGTGCGAGTCTTGCGCTCGGAGAATCTGCTTGTTCTATGGGAGCTGCTTATTTAATCGATACTGAAAAGTATGTTCCCCTTGGATTGGAAATGAATGGTAACCATATTGGTTCAACAACCGAGGGAACCATATATGCGACAGCAACAATTATTCATGAAGGAAAAACAACACAAGTTTGGAATATAGATATTAAAGATGACACAGATAGGTTGATTTGTGTGATGCGTGGAACGATTGCGATTAAACCGCTTAAACGCTAAAAGATATTTTACAATAAAAATTGAAAAACAAACACAAATCATTTTATTTTCTAATCAAATCATAGCAATAATAATGAAAGCGTCTGAGACAAAATACATGTCTTGGACGCTTTTTTATATTTCAGGATTCAAGTAAATCAATATATTTAGATGACATAGTTTTATGTTTTAAATAAATGTGGCGTCGTTTGAAGTTGTCTTTTCATAGACTTCTGAAATACGTAAAGCAGCTTCTCGTCCGCCCATAATATTTCTAGCAAATGGACCTAATTCCAAATCAGCTAAGCCGCCACTGACAAAAAGATTTGGCAGCCATTCTAAATTAGCATTAATGGATGGCAAACCACAGTGAGTAATGGGGGCTTGGTAACTATCGACAAGTTGTTTGATCACTGGCTGTTGCATGATACTTTCTTTAAAACCCGTAGCAAGTAGTAAATGGTCATAATACATACAATATTGTTTCGTATGTATAGCATGGTTGGCTATATCTGTGATTTCATTTTTATGAATGATTAAGCGACCTTGTGCAATATATTTTTTTAATCTTAGTTCCAGTTCTTTTGGCATAGAGCCTTTGTGTCTTTCTTGTTTAATCAAATTAAAGCGCGCCTTTGAAGATGTCATTTGGCTAAAGTATTTCATATTTTTGGGGCCTAACCAGCCTGGATCAGCATCAAAGTCATGTATGGTAATGTCTTTTTTCATCCATAAATGTATTGGTTCAGTGTTATTCTTTTTTAATAATTTTAATGTAAGGTGTGCAGCAGAAATGCCACTACCTATAATGTGAGATGCATGATGGGTCAAACAATGCTCGTTTTGAAATATATGCGTAACATCTGGTTGATTATGGAATAATACAGGTATAAAGGGGTCATGATTGCAACCAAATGCGATAACTAAATGTGTTGATTTGATCCATTGATTATGACACAGTATGTGCCATTGCGATTGTACGCGTTTAATTTGAGAAACAGTACCCTGAACGTGACAATCATTTAAATTGTAGCTATGTATTAAATCGTGTGTATGTTCCATAAAGATGTCACGATTCGGTCTCTTATATGGACCATATGAAGCATGGGTGTATTGTTTTTTCTTACCATACTGTTTTAAGTGAAAAGGGTCGGGATGTACATGATGTACACATGGTGAGCGTAAATAAGGCATATCAATGCTTTTTGTGAAATGATCAAATTGCTCACACAAATTGGTATGTGGGTCTATAATTGTTAACTTTGTGCAATCTAGACCAAGCGATCTTAATTTGATTGCAATTGTCACGGCGTGGATGCCACCGCCGATAATTGTCCATGATGACAAATAAAAACACTCCTTTTTAAATCGTAATAATTACGATTTAATATATCATGGACTGCTAACGATGACAATAGTATGTTATAAACATTTTTGAACATTTACATGCATCTTATTACGACTAGACAAAGTGTCGATGCATAGATGCGTAATTTGAGCACGAGCATTTTAGTTCGATACATAACTTTGATAACCATGCGATGCGTGGTCAAGTGCATAAGATTTTAAAAACAAAGAGGGGAGTGGGACAGAAATCAAATTTTTTAATAGAGATTTCGTAATCCCACCTATGCAATCAAGGCAAGGATGATGAGGATAAAGGTTTACCTGAGCTAACGCTCATGCATAAGTCTCACTACCATTTTTATGTGACATACCTCATATACTTTTGCATAAGAACTACTCATTTTCATAAAATAAGTAATTCTTTAAAGCAGTGAGACTTTACATTTTCATTCAGTCATCTACTGCCTAAACGAAAAAGAGTCTGAGACAACTATTTATGTCCCAGACTCCTCAATTTTGAGAATAGGTATATTCCAAGTTCTAAAAATACCCTGTATTATAATTTTGTATTTTTTAAATCTTTTTTGATTTCATCGTGCTTCGTTCTTTTGGAAGCGGGTGTATTTAAATTATATGCAGATTTAATAATAAGGTGACTGGCTAATGGTCCGGTAATTAAAATAAACAAGATACCGACGATTAATTGCATATTAACGTACCCTTCACGTCCAATAAAGAATAAGAACACACCACTGATTAATAACATTGCGCCTAATGTTGCAGCTTTACCTGCCGCGTGCGCTCTAGCATAGACATCATCCAGACGTAAGATACCAATGGCAGCAAGAGCACTGATGAGTGAACCTATTATGACCAAGATAAGCGCTATGCTAATGACGATCGTTGTTATCATGTTCAATCACCTTACCTTTATCCATATACTTAGCAAATACTGCTGTACCAAGGAATGCAAGTATACCTATTAATAAAATAGCAACCATCATATATTTAGTACCTAAGAAAATACTAAATAAGGCGACAATGGCCATTAATTGAATACCCATCGCATCGAGTGCAACAACCCTATCAGCTAGAGAAGGGCCGATAATTACACGAGCTAACATGCCTAGCATTGACAACGCAACGATAACTAATGCAATTACTAATATGATATTATAGTTCATTCATTTTCTCCTACCTCTCTGACCACTTTTTCAAGGGAAGACTTGATGCTTTCAACTTCTTCTTCTTTCGTACTGAAATCGATACTATGAATATAAATTTTTGTCCGATCATCACTAATTCCTAAAACAATTGTACCAGGCGTTAGTGTAATTAAATTGGACAGTAATACAATTTGCCAATCTTTTTTTAAATCTGTGTTGTAAGTAAAGAATGCAGGTTCATTATCAATGTTAGGTTTAACGACAATACGTATGACATCGATATTGGCTTTGATGAGTTCTATTAAAAATACAAGGAAAAGTTTTATGATTTTATATACTGTAATGAGATAAAATCTACCCGGTAATACACCACGCATGATATAAACTAAAAGTAATGCGAATAAATAGCCTAAAATGAAGTTATTAAAATTATAACTACCTGTAACAAATAACCAAAATACAGATAAAATTAAATTCACTAATATTTGAATCGCCATTTTATTTTCCCCCCAATACGCTGTCAGTGTATACACTTGGATTGTAAAACGTTTCTGCTGCATCTTTAATGATTGGTTGTAACCAATCTGCAGAAAGTCCAAATATTACAGAAATAACGACAGCAACAATGGATACAGTAAGAATCCCTTTATATTGTAATTTAGGATTTACTTGATAACCTTCTGATTTACCGAAGAACCCTTGTAAAAAGATTCGTATCACAGAATAAAGTACAACCAGACTTGAAAGTAAGACTACAATACCACTTAAATAAAATCCTTTTTCAAAAGTAGCTTGAACGATATAGTACTTACCATAAAATCCACTAAGAGGGGGAATACCAGCTAGACTAAGTGCTGCTATAAAGAAAGTCCAACCTAGCACTGGGTAGTCTTTAATAAGACCGCCATATTTACGTAAGTCATGTGTTTTTGTAATTTTATACATGACACCAATTAGGAAAAATAAGGCTGCTTTGATTAACATATCATGTAGCGTATAGTAAATCGCGCCCATCATACCAGTTTGATTCATCATCGCTACACCGACAAGAATGACACCTACAGCAATCATGATATTATAGAGTATGATTTTTTTAGTATCAAAGTAACTTATGGCGCCAACACAACCAAAGATGATTGTGAGTAGGGCGAGAAACAGTATAGTATAGAATGAAAAGTTCGATGTATCTCTAAAAAATAGGCTGGCAGTTCTAGCAATGGCATATATGCCTACTTTAGTTAATAAGGCACCGAAGAAGGCAATAATTGCAATAGGTGGTGCGTAATAAGCACCTGGCAACCAAATATACATTGGAAAAGCACCAGCTTTTGTAGCAAATACAAAGATAAATAAAATAAATATAATGGTTACAATGCCACTATCTTGTGATGGTAGTTGACTTAACTTTTCGCTGATATCAGCAAGGTTCAACGTGCCTACTACTGAATAAAGCATAGCTACAGCAATAACGAAGAATGCTGAAGAAGTCACATTTACAAGAACATATTTAATCGTCTCACTCAATTGTACTTTTGTGCCGCCAATAACTAAGAGAATATAGGAAGCCATCAAGAATACCTCGAAGAATACGAACAAGTTAAATATATCGCCGGTAATAAATGAGCCTATGACTCCAGTTAGCATAAACATAACAGCGAAGTAATAGTAATATGTTTCGCGTTCAATACCTACAGATTGATAGGAATATAAAATGATGAGCATTGTGACGATGAGGCTTGTGATGACAAGTAATGCACTGAATATATCAAGTACAAAGACAATACTATAAGGTGCATCCCATGAACCAAGCTCTAAAGTAATTGGACCATCTTTTAAAACATTATTTAAATTAATAAAAGCGAATATTAAAGTTAATGCTGTACCTGCTAAGGCAACATAACGTTTGATTTTAGGACGTTTACCAATGAAAATGAGTGCGATAATAGTAATCATTGGTATGACGAGTAATGAAATGATTAAGTTACTCTCTATCATCTTCTAGCACTCCTTTCATACTTTCTACGTTGTCTGTGCCTAATTCTTTATAACTTCTAAAAGCAAGTACTAAGAAAAACGCTGTGACTGAAAATGAAATAACAATAGCGGTTAAAATTAATGCCTGTGGTATAGGATCAACGTAAGAAGTAATACCTTTCTCATATATAGGTACTTCACCTTTTTTTAAACCGCCCATTGTAATTAAAAATAAGTTTGCAGTATGTGTTTGTAATGTAGTCCCAATAATAATGCGTATCAAACTCTTAGAAAGAATGAGATAGACACTCATTGCAGTGAGAATACCACATACGAAAATCATCAATATTTCCATTACTCATTCTCTCCAATCGATAAGATTATAGTCATTACTGTACCTACAACTGCACACATAACACCTAAATCAAAGAAAGTAGCTGTGTGCATCTCCATTGGTGGTAAAATACCTAATGGAATTTCAAACGGCGTATGCGTGAAGAAGTTTTTATTATAAAACCAACTTGCCATTGGTGTTGCTAAACAAAATAATAAGCCGATACCGATTAATATTTTAAAATCCCAAGGGAATATCTTACGCATTGTTTTAATATCAAAAGCGACCGTAATAATAACGAGGGCACTTGATAACAATAGACCACCAACGAAACCACCACCTGGTGTATAGTGTCCGGCCAAGAATAAAGATAGACCAAACATTACTATGAGGAAGAAGATAACAACTGCTGAATATTGAAAAATTAAATTATTCTTCTGTCTGTTCAACGTTTTTACCCCCTTCATCAGATTTATCATTTTTCGCACGTAATTTAATCATGGTATAAACACCTAATCCAGCAATACCCAACACGGAAGACTCAAATAATGTATCGGTACCACGGAAGTCAACCAATATGACGTTAACCATGTTTGTACCATGTGCTAAGTCATAGACATGCGTTTTATAAAATTCTGCGATAGAACCGAAGTGTCTGTTACCATAAGCGATTAATCCAAGTACGGTAACGACAATACCAGCACCAACAGAAATAACAATATTAACCAATTTGAATGAACGTGTTTCTTTATGTCTATTTAGATTAGGTAAATGATAGAAACATAATAAGAATAATGCAGTAGAAATGGATTCAACTACAAATTGTGTAAGTGCTAAGTCTGGGGCACCGAAGAAAATAAAGAATATAGCAACAGAATAACCGACAGCACTGGCCATAATTATACTGAATAGTCTGGATTTAGCGAAAATAATCATTGAAGCTGCTGTAATAATGAGCACTACAATAATTAATTCGAAAGGACGTATCGCACTGACATCTTTAAAATCAATATTGAAAGGTGTAACTAATAATGTAACTAAGGCAATAACAATGAGAGATGCAAAGATAATGACTAAATTATTACGTGTGAATCCAGTAACATACGTATCTGTAAATTTGCTAGAGTATCTAGGTGTTACATCTCCAAATTTGTTATACCAGTAATTAATTGTCAGTTTAGTTGGTTGTTTTTGTAATAAATAAATCCAATAACTGAATGTAATGATTAATACAATACCAACAATATAAATGCCTAATGTAGAGAAGAAGGCTGGTGTAAAGCCATGGAACATATGAAATTCCGCTGTCGAATTTGTTGTTTGACCAATTGCATTCACCGCGGGTTCTATAATAGAACCTGAAAGTATCGCAGGGAATAACCCAAATACGATAACTAAAATGGCTAAAATTGACGGAGAAATGAGCATTAATGGTGAAACTTCATGTGCTTTTTTAGGTAATTTATCTTCTTTATAACTACCTAAGAAAATTTGGCCAATAAACCTTATTGAATATACAAATGTAAACACACTACCGATAATAGCGGTAATTGGAATTAAAATACCGAGTGTATCTAAACTAAATAAGTTTACATTAGTAACTTCGATCATACTTTCTAAAAATTTTTCTTTAGATAAAAAACCATTAAATGGCGGTATGCCTGCCATACTTAAAGAAGTGATTAATGTGATGGTAAACGAAATAGGCATAATGGTTAATAAACCGCCCAGTTTTTTGACATCACGGGTACCAGTTGAATGGTCAACAGCACCAGTAATCATAAATAGTGCACCTTTAAAGGTAGCATGGTTAATCAAGTGGAAGATGGCTGCCGTAAATGCTGCGATGTAAATTTGACTTTCAGCACCTTCAAAATGAAAGCTTACTGCGCCTACACCGAGCATTGCCATAATCATACCTAGTTGAGATACAGTAGAAAATGCGAGTATCCCTTTCAAATCTTGTTGTTTTGTTGCATTTAATGATGCCCAAAATAGTGTGATGAGGCCAACAGCAGTCACTGTCCAAATCCAACCTTGAGACACTGCGAATATAGGTGTCATACGTGCCACTAAGTAAAGCCCAGCTTTAACCATAGTTGCTGAGTGAAGATATGCACTAACAGGTGTTGGTGCTTCCATCGCATCTGGTAACCAAACATAAAATGGAAATTGTGCAGATTTAGTCATTGCACCAATTAATACCAGAATCATAGAGAAAATAAAAAATGGACTTGTTTGGATTTCTGAGGCATTATTTATCAATTCTTGAATACTTGTTGTTCCACCGGCAATGGAAAGTAAGATAATACCACCCAAAAGTGATAAACCGCCAAATACAGTAACGAGCATTGATTTTTGTGCTCCGTAAATTGAGGCTTGTTTATCACGCCAAAATGAAATAAGAAGGAAACTTGAAAATGAAGTTAATTCCCAGAATAAATATAAGATAATTAAATTATCAGATAATACAAGACCTAACATTGCACCCATAAAAAGCAATAGGTAACAATAAAAATGTCCTAATTGCTCTTGTCGACTTAAATAGCTTATAGAATACAGTACAATTAAACAGCCAATGCCAGTTATAAGTAAACTGAATAATAAACCAAGACCATCTACATACAAATTAAAGTTCATACCAAAATGCGGCATCCAATTTGCTTTTTCCATAATGGTATTGCCTGACATCGTTGTTGAAATATATGATAAAAAATATATAAATAAGACGACGGGGATAGGTAACACAAACCATCCTAAATGTATCCGTTTATAGAACCGATATACAAATGGAATAATGAGTGCAAATATCAGCGGTAATAGTACCGCTATATGTAACAAACTCATTATATTTTCCTCCTTTTAAAATTTATTATAAATTCATTATACATGAATTGAAGAGTTCTGAAAAACGTGTTTAAGCCTTGAAGGACTTGAAATATATGTGTTGTTAAATAAGAAGAAACACGGTATTTTTATTCAAAATTTTGTTTATATTGAAGTGAATAATCTGCTTTGAGACGCTGTAGATTTTCAAGCGACATTGTTGCGTGCAATGTATTTTCAGCTTTTAATTTTTCTTCTAAATGTGTAATAGCTTGTTGTAAAGATACTTTATATGGTAATGGTTCTACATTAAAAGGTCTTAAATGCGATTTTTTAGTGTAACGCTTTTCATATTGACTCAGTGCTTTTCTTTCGTGAAAGAAAACATTTTCTGTTTCTGTTGGATTATGTAAATCCCCTTGTTTAGGGTGTTTAATGACTTGTTCAACTTGTACGAGTACTTGATTTTCATCTTCTTCCTTAATGGTAACGCCGTAACTGCCAGTTTTATGTGAAAAACGATATAACATAATTCATTCCATCCCTTCTTTTATGTTAGAATACATATATCATCTTAACATGAAATGGAGAATAAAAATGACGAACTATCCTCAGTTAAATACAGAAATTAATGGTAATGAAATTAAATTGATTATGCACACAAATAAAGGAGATATGACCTTTAAACTATTACCTGATGTAGCACCAAAAACTGTAGAAAATTTTGTGACACATGCGAAAAATGGTTACTATAATGGTGTAACATTCCATCGTGTCATTAATGATTTTATGGTACAAGGTGGCGACCCAACAGCTACAGGTATGGGTGGAGAAAGTATTTATGGTGAACCTTTTGAAGATGAATTTTCAAAAGAAGCCTTTAATATTTATGGTGCGTTATCTATGGCAAATGCTGGTCCACATACGAATGGTTCACAATTCTTTATCGTACAAATGAATGAAGTACCTGAATCAATGTTGAGTCAGTTAGCTGACGGTGGTTGGCCAGAGCCAATCGTTAAAGCATATGCTGAAACGGGTGGCACACCATGGTTAGACCAAAAACATACAGTGTTTGGTCAACTGATCGAAGGTAAGGATACTTTAGAAGACATAGCAAACACTAAAGTAGGACCACAAGATAAACCATTACATGATATAACAATCGATTCAATTGAAATAGTCGAATAATACGAATGACATTGTAAATTAAAGTACGAATTGAAGGCCTAGATAAACCCAATAAATCGTATGGGTATATCTAGGCTTTTTTATCGACGACTTTTAAAGTCATAGACGTCGTTGGCAGTAATATATTGATGCAATAATAATCAGTGTGGCATACGTATGTTTTATCCATTGCTGTAATCATGATGAACCACTGATTTATGTCTACCTATGAATGAAATGTGGAATTTTTCTACTATAATATTAGTGCCATCGTATAATGTATGCTATTATAATAGTGTTAAGAAAAACGAAATAAGGGGTTATCACGTTGAATAATCACTATAAAGTAGGTCAACATGTCAAAGTTCGTGTGACTGGTATTCAACCGTATGGCGCTTTTGTAGAAACCCCTGACAATGCTGAAGGTTTAATTCATATTTCTGAAATTATGGATGATTACGTCCATAATTTAAAAAAGTTTTTATCAGAAGGGCAAATTGTAAGAGCGAAAGTGATTTCAATTGATGATGAAGGTAAACTGAATCTTTCTTTAAAAGATAATGACTATTTTAAAAATTATGAACGTAAGAAAGAAAAACAGTCAGTGTTAGATGAAATTAAAGAGACCGAACGATATGGGTTTCAAACAATTAAAGAACGCTTACCGGTTTGGATAAAGCAGTCCAAAAACGCGATTAAAGATGAGTAATTTATCTTTTGAAAAAGCTGCCATTTCATGATTGAAATGGCAGCTTTTTTGTTTATAACATTTTAGTAAATGTGACAATAAAGTGAGTATTTGTTTTAAAGTATGCGAATATGGCTATACAAAAATATATGCGTGAGCATATTTATTTTAAATTAAAACTGAGGTAGCTAAAATAAAAAAGTATTAAAAATTATCCAAACTTTTTAAAAGTACATTTAGGAGGAACAGTAAACATGAATCAAAAATTCCAACCATTATTTGAAAAATTAACTTTACCGAATAAAGTTGAATTAGATAATCGTTTTGTATTAGCGCCATTAACACATGTATCATCTAATGATGATGGCTCTATTTCTAATGAAGTAGTCGTATATATGGAACAACGCTCAAAAGATGTAGGATTAGCCATTTCCGCAGCGAGTAACGTTACCGATTTAGGAAAAGCATTCCCTGGTCAACCATCTGTTGCACATGATTCGAATTTAGAAGGTTTAAAACGTTTAGCGCAAGCTATGAAGAAAAATGGTGCTAAAGCAATTGTTCAAATTCATCACGGTGGTGCACAATCATTACCTAATTTAACACCGGGTGGAGATGTTGCTGGACCTAGTCCGATTTCAATGAAAAGTTTTGGTGAGCAAGAAGAACACCATGCACGTGAAATTACAGTAGATGAAATTAAAGAAACAATTAAAGCATTTGGAGAGGCAACGAAGAGAGTCATTGATGCTGGATTCGATGGCGTAGAAATTCATGGTGCCAACCATTATTTAATTCATCAATTTGTTTCACCTTATTACAACCGTCGTGATGATGAATGGGGAGAAGACCGTTTGAAATTCGCTTCAGAAGTGATTGATGAAGTAACCGAAACGGTTAAAAAGTATGGTAGTAAAGATTTTATTGTTGGCTATAGACTTTCACCAGAAGAAGCAGAATCTCCAGGTATAAGCATGGAAATTACTGAAACATTGGTTAAGCATTTAATTGAAAAACCATTAGACTATCTACATGTATCATTAATGGATATACATTCTAAAACACGTGAAGGTAAATATAAAGGTCAAGAACGTGTACAATTATTATTAGAATGGATGGACGGCCGTATGCCATTAATTGGAATTGGTTCAATCTTTACTGCTGATCAAGCAATTGAAGCAATTGAGTCTACGAAAGTTGATCTTATTGCTTTAGGTAGAGAAATATTACTAGATCACAACTTTATTAGTAAAATTAAAGACGGTAAAGAAGATGAAATCATTTCACAATTTGATCCTGAAAGAAAAGATAGACATCATTTACCACCAAATTTATGGGATCAATTCAATCGAGGATTCTACCCATTACCAAGAACAGATAACAAATAAATAACACATTTGAACGCATAAATTTTCTGATGAATGAATCCAGAAGATTTATGCGTTTTTTTTACGAATATAATGCTTAAACATACAATTAAATGCAAAAATAATAATAGTTAATTTTATTTTTAAATTTAAGGAAATTTTCTTGTAATCATAGTTAGGATTATGTCATTATATATGTAAGGGCTTACATAATTTTGACAATTGTATATATGAATTTAACAATGCAAAAAATAGCGTATTTAAGACGTTGAACAGTGATTGAGTAAGCTGTTTTAGAAAATAGTTTCAGTTCACGTGTAAATACGTTATGCTATGAGTGAGTATTGCTTAGGAGTCATTTTTGCTCTTAAATTTTTACAAAGGGGAGATATCATGTCAAGATCAGAAGAAATCATTGAAGTAACAAATCATTATGGTGCACAAAACTATGTACCACTTCCAATTGTTATCTCGGAAGCGGAAGGCGTATGGGTCAAAGACCCTGAAGGAAATAAATATATGGATATGTTATCTGCATATTCAGCTGTAAACCAAGGTCATAGACACCCTAAAATTATCCAAGCTTTGAAAGAACAAGCGGATAAAGTTACATTAGTTTCACGCGCTTTCCATAGTGAAAATCTAGGTGAATGGTATGAAAAAATTTGTAAGCTTTCTGGCAAAGCAAAAGCTTTACCGATGAACACTGGTGCGGAAGCAGTTGAGACTGCATTAAAAGCAGCACGTCGTTGGGCTTATGATGTTAAAAATATACAACCAGATAAGGCAGAAATTATTGCTTTCAATGGTAACTTCCATGGTCGAACAATGGCGCCTGTTTCCTTATCGTCTGAACCTGAATACCAACGTGGGTATGGCCCGTTATTAGATGGTTTCCGTAAAGTAGATTTTGGTGATATTGAGGCTGTTAAAGCAGCAATTAATGAAAATACTGCAGCTATTCTGATTGAGCCGATACAGGGAGAAGCAGGTATTAATGTACCTCCAGAAGGTTATTTGAAACAAATTAGAGAATTATGTGATGAGCATAACGTTTTATTTATCGCTGATGAAATTCAAGCTGGTCTTGGACGTTCAGGTAAATTATTTGCAACAGATTGGGATAATGTAAAACCGGATGTTTATATTCTAGGTAAAGCTTTAGGTGGCGGTGTATTGCCAATTTCAGTGGTATTAGCAGATGAAGAAGTATTAGGTGTATTCACACCTGGTTCACACGGATCAACATTTGGTGGTAATCCACTTGCTTGTGCAGTATCAAATGCAGCGCTAGATGTCATTATCGATGAAGATTTACCAGGACGTTCTTTAGAGTTAGGTGATTATTTTAAATCAGAATTAGAAAAAATAGACCACCCAGCAATCAAAGAAGTACGTGGACGTGGATTGTTTATCGGAATTGAACTTAATGAAGCAGCAAGACCATTCTGTGAATCTTTAAAAGAGCAAGGTTTATTATGTAAAGAAACGCATGATACGGTAATTAGATTTGCACCACCACTTATTATTTCTAAGGAAGAATTAGACTTTGCATTAGACAAAGTTAGAAGTGTTTTTGAGTAAATTCACACTTCTGTAACATATGTTCTGAAACCCCTTTAAAAAGGTAAATCTTATGTTACAATTATCATGAAAGCGAAATCATTAGTAACGAAAAAGAGGCGAAATGAATCATGACTGAGAATAATAATTTAGTTACTTCTACGCAACAAATTATTAAGGAAGCATTGCATAAATTGGGATTTGACGATGGTATGTATGATTTGGTAAAGGAACCTTTACGTTTCCTACAAGTTAGAATTCCTGTACGTATGGATGATGGTACTGTACAAACATTTACTGGTTATCGTGCACAGCATAACGACGCTGTTGGACCAACAAAAGGTGGGGTTCGTTTCCACCCAGACGTTGATGAAGAAGAAGTTAAAGCATTATCAATGTGGATGACATTGAAATGTGGCATTGTAGATTTACCATACGGTGGTGGTAAAGGTGGTATCGTTTGCGATCCACGTCAAATGAGTATTCATGAGGTAGAGCGTCTATCTCGCGGATATGTTCGTTCAATTTCTCAATTTGTTGGACCGACAAAAGATATTCCAGCACCAGACGTATTTACAAACTCTCAAATTATGGCATGGATGATGGATGAGTATAGTTCGCTAGATAAATTTAACTCTCCAGGGTTTATCACTGGTAAACCGATTGTATTAGGTGGTTCACAAGGACGTGACCGTGCTACTGCACTAGGTGTTGTCATTGCTATCGAACAAGCGGCACAAAGAAGAGGACTAAATCTTAAAGGTGCGCGTATTGTCATCCAAGGATTTGGTAACGCTGGTAGTTTCTTAGCTAAGTTCTTGTATGATATGGGTGCAACAATTGTTGGGATTTCAGATGCGTATGGTGCACTACATGATCCAGAAGGTTTAGATATTGATTACCTATTAGATAGAAGAGATAGTTTTGGTACGGTTACGAACTTATTTGATGAAACAATTTCAAATAAAGAATTATTTGAAATTGATTGTGATATCTTAGTTCCTGCAGCCATTGCGAATCAAATTACTGAAGACAATGCTCATGATATTAAAGCTGATATTGTTGTTGAAGCGGCAAATGGACCAACTACACCAGCTGCAACACGCATATTAACTGAACGTGATATTCTACTCGTACCTGATGTATTAGCAAGTGCTGGTGGAGTTACAGTTTCATACTTTGAATGGGTGCAAAATAACCAAGGTTATTATTGGTCTGAAGAAGAAGTTAACACGAAAATGCGTGAAAAGCTTACAACAGCCTTTGACACAATTTATGAATTATCTCAAAATAGAAAAATTGATATGCGCTTAGCTGCATATATTGTAGGTATTAAACGTACGGCAGAAGCTGCACGTTACCGTGGTTGGGCTTAAGCCAATACAGATATAACAAAAACGACAATTGCTGTTTTTATCAGCAATTGTCGTTTTTTCGTATGTTGTTTAATGGATTTAAAAATAAAGGAATAAACAAAAATTAATATTTATTCTGTTCTCCTTCATTTATTACTTGTTTGTATAGATCTGGATAATTTGTAAATACACCGTCAACACCATAATGATTCAATCGCTTCATATCTTCTGGGTCATTCACTGTAAATGGGTGTACAAGTAAACCAGCTTTTTTAAGATTTTTAACATTTTGTTTTGTTAAATCAGAGGCTTCAGGGCCTACACCAATTGCATAATTTCTAATTTCATTAAAATCTTGCTGAGATAAAGCTAATAATTCACCTTTATCAAGTAAACGGATTAATGGCACATTTGAGTTTAGTTTCTGCATTTTAAGTAAACTTTCTTGTGAAAAAGATTGTACTAAAACTTGACCATTATTAAGTGATTGTTTATTTAACATATGATGTTTATTAAGGGAATCCAATAATTTTTCTTCCATACCTGGATAAACATCAGGCGATTTTGTCTCAATGTAGTAATTAGCTGATGTTCCATAACGCTCTAAAATTTCATCTAGGGTTGGAATTTTTGCACCTTTATAATTTGAATTAGCATATTGCGGATTTTGGCTATTAAATTTACTGCCAGCATCTAATTGTTTTAATTCTTTTAATGTATATTGATCCACTCTACCTGTTCCATTTGTTGTACGATCTACTGTTTCATCATGCATTGCAACTAAATGGCCATCTTTAGTCATCTGTAAATCAATTTCTATGTATGAGGCACCTATGGCATTATGACTCTTATCATATGAGAAAAAAGTATGTTCCGGTGCATATCCGCTCGCACCTCTGTGTGCAATTGTCGTGAATTTTTCGCCTGTCAAATTTTGTACTTTCTTTTGGTTATGTTGTGATTGATTACTAGACCCGCTTTGTTGCTTTGTAGTGTTTGACTGTTCTGTATAGGTATTACCGTTTCCCGAAGCTTCAATAAATGATGAAGTACACAAACCCGATAATGTTAAAGCAGTTATACTAGAAACGATTAGCTTATGTGTATGTTTCATAATGACGACACTCCTTAATATGAACTATATGCTCACAGTACATAAAAAAGAGGGGGATGAGAATAGAATTTACAGTATTATAATTCAAAATAAATAAAATTAATTTTAAGCTTACAATTTTAAAAGAAATATATAGTTATAGAATCTAAAGTGAAGACAATGGAAACTTTTAAAATAAAGATGAAACTGAACCTCAAATTTCTAATAGAGTTTTCCTAGTCATCTATTACCTAATTGAAGAAGAGTCTGGAACATCTATTTTTGTCCCAGACTCTAACTATTATATGTGACCTAATGACATATTAAAAATCTATGCATGTTTAGTCACTGAGTTCTTTATGAATGATGTCGAGTTGTTGTTGTACCGATGATTGACCCGTCGAACCGTAACTAATTCTTCTGCTTACACAATTTTCTGGTTTTAAATAATCATAGATATCCGCTTCTATCAGTTCATTTGCACTCTGATATTGTTCTAAAGGAACATCTAATAAATATATATTATGTTGAATAGACCAAAGCACAATTTTACCAACAACCTCGTGTGCGCTCCTAAAAGGGACACCTTTATTCACAAGATAGTCTGCGAGTTCAGTCGCATTTGAAAAATCATTGTATACCGTTTGTTGTAGACGTTCGACATTAACTGTCATTGAATCTATCATACCGTCAAATATGCGTAATGATCCTTTTAAGGTGTGAACGGCATCAAATAATCCTTCTTTATCTTCTTGCATATCTTTATTGTATGCTAAAGGTAGACCTTTGAGTGTCATCAACATACTCATCAAGTGACCAGTTGTACGTCCAACTTTGCCTCTTATAAGTTCAGCCATATCTGGGTTCTTTTTTTGAGGCATAATGGATGAGCCAGTTGAAAAAGCATCTGATAAGGTAATAAAATTTGCTTCAGCTGAAGACCAAAAAATAATTTCCTCAGCAAAACGTGACAAATGTACCATTGTTAATGAAATATTATGCAATGTTTCAACAATATAATCTCTATCACTCACAGCATCCATACTATTTTCATATATGGCACTAAAATCCAAAAGTGATTGCGTTTCATGACGATCAATCGGATAGGTAGTACCACTTAATGCGGCCGCACCTAAAGGAGAAATATCAATGCGTTTTAAACTATCTTGAAAACGTGATTTATCTCTTTCCAACATCCAATAATAAGTTAGTATATGGTGCGCGAATGAAATAGGTTGTGCTCTTTGTAAATGTGTATAGCCTGGCATAATAGTGTTAATATGCGATTCAGCAGTATTTACAATTGTATGTTGAAACTGTGTAATTAATTCAATCAAAGCATTGACTTCAGCTTTTGTATAGAGATGCATATCTGTAGCAACCTGATCATTTCTACTACGACCAGTGTGTAATCTACCTCCAGCATCACCAATACGCTTAATTAATTCATGTTCAATATTTAAATGAATATCTTCTAACGAAGTATCCAATTCTAAATTATCTTGTTCATAATCCTTCAATATGGCATTTAAACCTTCAATAATTTGGTCGCAGTCTGAATCTGTAATGATATCTTGTTTCGCTAACATTTTTGCATGTGCAATACTCCCTTGCACATCATACTGAATTAACGTCTTATCGAAGTGGATAGAGGCATTGAATTCATCAACCCAATCCTCAGGTTGCTCGCTAAATCTACCACCCCATGCTTTATTGCTCATCTTTATAGCCACCGTGTAACATTGAATTGACTTTTGTAGGTAAACCAAAGATATCAATAAAACCAACTGCGGATTCTTGATTAAATGCGTCTTCTTTTGTATAAGTTGCTAATTTTTCGTTGTATAACGTATAAGGTGATTGTCTACCATTGACGATAGCATTGCCTTTGTACAATTTAAGACGTACATCACCAGTAACGTGTGCTTGTGTACTATCAACAAATATTTTTAAACTATCTGTAAGCGGAGAGAACCATAGGCCATTATATATTTGTTCAGAAAATTGTTTTTCAATAACTGGTTTGAAATGTGCAACATCTTTTGTCAGTGTTATTGTTTCTAGCGCTTTATGTGCATTCATAATTACTTCTGCTGCGGGTGTCTCATAGACTTCTCTTGATTTGATACCAACGAGTCTATTTTCTACGTGATCTATTCTACCAACCCCATGTTTACCTGCGAGTTTGTTTAATTCTAAGATGAGTTCACTTAATTTATAAGCTGTGCCATCTAAAGAGACAGGGATACCTTTTTCAAAAGAGAGTACAATTTCTTCGGCTTCATCTGGCGCGTCTTCTAATTCGTTTGTTAAATCATATGCATCTTTTGGTGGTGTAGCATAAGGATCCTCAAGAATGCCACATTCATTACTTCTACCCCATAAATTTTGGTCAATTGAATAAGGAGAATCATGTTGAATAGGGACTGGAATATTATGCTTAATTGCATAATCGATTTCTTCTTCACGGCTCCATGCCCATTCTCTTACTGGTGCAAATACTTTTAATTCAGGGTCTAATGCTTTAATTGCAACTTCAAAACGTACCTGGTCATTTCCTTTACCTGTACATCCATGCGCAATACCTACTGAGTTTGTTTTGCTAGCAATTTCAACGAGTTTTTTTGAAATTAAAGGTCTTGATAATGCTGATACTAAAGGATATGTTCCTTCATACATTAGATTGCCTTTGATTGCATACGATACATAATCTTGGCTGAATTCTTCTGTAGCATCAATAATATGACATTCTATAGCCCCCATATCTAATGCTTTTTGATGTACTAATTCTAAATCTTTACCCTCACCGACATCTAAGCAACATGCAACCACATCATAACCTTTATCTAATAACCATTTAACTGCCACACTAGTGTCTAAACCACCTGAATATGCTAATACGATTTTCTCTTTCATAGTGCCACCTCATTTAATTTGATTGAATTTGTCTTTTTTATGAATTTGATATGGATAGTATAGCAGATGATGAATGAAAATAAAACCATTATTATACATAAATATGCATATAATATTTTGACCTTCAGTATGAAAGTCGATTTATAGGGCTTTGAATATGAATTTATGTTATAGGAAGGGGAAATGTAATGTATATAATAGTGAATAAACTATAAAGCTCATTATTCTTGGATGATAAGGTTTAACTATTATTTTTGATAAACGATAGGCTAGTTGTTTGAATAGTCAAAATAAACTTAGTAAAATAATAATGAAATTAAAAACACTGGAGGCAATTCAATATGACGCATATTCAATTAGATTATGGTAAAACTTTAGAATTTTTTGGCGAACATGAACTACAACAACAAAAAGATATAGTTAAATCAATTCATAATACTATCCATAAAGGTACTGGCGCAGGCAGCGACTTTCTTGGTTGGATTGATCTTCCTGTTGATTATGATAAAGAAGAATTCTCACGTATTTTAGAAGCTTCAAAACGGGTCAAAGACAACTCGGAAGTATTTGTAGTTATTGGTATTGGTGGTTCTTATTTAGGTGCACGTGCTGCGATTGAAATGCTAACTTCTTCATTTAGAAATAGCGATGAATATCCTGAAATTGTATTTGTTGGTAATCACTTATCATCTACTTATACTCAAGAATTAATAGATTATCTAGACGGTAAAGATTTTTCAGTAAACGTTATTTCTAAATCTGGTACTACGACTGAACCAGCCGTATCATTCAGATTGTTTAAACAACTTTTAGAAAATAAATATGGTAAAGAAGAAGCGAAAAAACGTATCTTTGCTACTACAGATAAAGAAAAAGGTGCATTGAAGCAATTAGCTACAAATGAAGGTTATGAAACATTTGTAGTGCCAGATGATATCGGTGGCCGTTATTCAGTATTGACAGCTGTTGGTTTATTACCAATTGCAGTTGCTGGTATTGACATTAAAGCAATGATGGAAGGTGCAGCGAAAGCACGTGAAGAATTGTCATCTGAGAATTTAGAAGATAATATTGCTTATCAATATGCAACGATTCGTAACGTTTTATATGCAAAAGGTTATGATACAGAAATGTTAATTAACTATGAACCATCAATGCAATATTTCAATGAATGGTGGAAACAATTATTTGGTGAATCTGAAGGTAAAGACTACAAAGGTATTTATCCATCAAGTGCAAACTACACAACAGATTTACACTCACTTGGACAATATGTACAAGAAGGTCGTCGTTTCTTATTTGAAACTGTTGTTAAAGTAAATAATCCAAAACATGATATTACGATTGAAGAAGATAGTGATAATTTAGATGGTTTAAATTATTTAGCTGGAAAAACAATCGATGAAGTAAATACAAAAGCGTTTGAAGGTACATTATTAGCGCATACTGACGGTGGCGTACCTAATATCGTTTTAAATATACCTCGTCTTGATGAAGAAACATTTGGTTACGTTGTTTACTTCTTTGAATTAGCTTGTTCAATGAGTGGTTACCAATTAGGTGTTAATCCATTTAACCAACCTGGTGTAGAAGCATATAAACAAAATATGTTCGCTTTATTAGGTAAACAAGGATTTGAAGATAAAAAAGAAGCATTAGAAAAACGTTTATAATATTTTCTAGTAGTTTGAAGTTAGATTGCTTACATTAAAATATGTAATGACAATGAAAAAGAGTGTGACGTTTATAGCGTCGCACTCTTTTTATGCATTTTTATCGTATGCATACATCTAATACATGATAGCAAGCTCATTCCTGAGACCGATTTATCATATGCTGAATACTTTATAGTTTTAAATAAGCAACTTTACACTTATAATTATATAGAATAGTTATAATGAGGGTTGATTTAATGACAGAGGAGCAAGTACAGCATTGGTTTGATATGTTTGGTAGTTTAGGTTATATTGCAGGTTTCCTGCTACCTTTTATTGAAGCTTTTATTCCGATTTTACCAATCATTGTGTTTATCATTGTAAACGTCAATGCTTTTGGGTGGTTTATAGGTACTGTATTAGCTTGGGCTGGGACAGTTGCAGGGAGTTATATTGTCTTCTTGTTTTTCAGAAGATTAAATAATACAAAGTATATGAAAAAGGTTCAGCAACGTACTTCTGTGCAGAGGTTGATTCATTTTATCGATCGAAGAGGCGTTATTCCTATCTTTATTTTAATGTGCTTTCCATTTACACCAAGTGCACTCGTAAATATCGTTGCAAGTATGTCTCATATTAAAGCGCATGCTTATCTAACTGTGCTGATTATTTCTAAGTTTATCATGATTGGACTCGTTGGTTGGTTAGGCAATGATATTACGACTTTATTCTCTAATCCAACACGATTGATTACAATTGTGGTTGTCATTATCATCGTTTGGTTCGTTGGAAGGAAGATTGAGAAACATTTTATGAGTTCGTCGGAGGAGTGACAACTTGCGAAAAATATTAAAACATTTGATTTCAATTATAATTGCGATTATTATAGTACTGTTGATTCAAGCTTTTGTTATTACTGGTTCAGTGGTGAAAGATAATACAATGTCTCCGAATCTAAAGGAAAATGATCGTATATTTGTAAATAAAATAAAACCAACATTTGATTTGTTAGATAATAATGATATTATAATGTATCGTAATGGTGATGATATCCAATATAGTAGAATTATTGGCAAGCCTGGGCAGTCGATTGCTTTTAAAGGCGGTAAGCTTATTAGAGATGATAGGCAAGTTGATGAACCTTTTACCCAAAACAGCATAGAAAATTTATCACTTAGGGATATAAAAAATTCTGAAAGTGATATCATACCACCAAATGCTTATTTTGTGCTCAATGATCAACGTACGAATAAGCATGATTCTAGGATATTGGGCTATATTAAGAAAGAAGATATTATCGGTAATGTTAGTATGAGATATTACCCATTTAAAAAATTCACGGTAGACTTCAATTAAATAGACGAGGTGTAAAAATTGAGAAAAGAGATAATCGAATGGATTGTATCCATTGTAGTAGCAGTTGCATTAGTATTGCTGATTGTTAACTTTGTGGCTAAACCGTATACAGTTAAAGGTGACTCTATGGATCCGACATTGAAAGATGGAGAACGTGTGATTGTAAATTTATTTTCTAAAAATTTAAGCGGCATTGAAAAAGGAAATGTTGTTGTATTCCATGCTACAAAAGAAAATGATTATGTAAAACGTGTGATTGGTACAGAAGGTGACAACGTAGAGTACAAGAAAGATGAATTGTACGTTAACGGTAAAAAAGTAGATGAACCTTACTTGGATTATAATAAGAAGCATAAACAATATAATTACATTACAGGAAGCTTTGAAACTAAAGATATCAATCAAGTAGATGAAAAGAATAAAATTCCTAAAGGTAAGTTGTTAGTGTTAGGAGACAACCGTGAAGTAAGTAAAGATAGTCGTTCGTTTGGTTTAATTGACGAAGATCAAATAGTCGGTAAGGTATCATTCAGTTTCTGGCCGCTAAATGAAATGAAATTTGGATTCAATCCTGATACAGATTATGGAAAGTAGATAAATTGCGTAAGAGATAGAACGCTCGCACCAATAGATGATTTCATAGTCTATTACAATAATTTAAAAATGAACTGGAGACCAAGTAGGTTTCCAGTTCATTTTTTATATTTTAAGTTTGTACAGTCTTATAATAAAGTGAATAAAAAAATAGTGAATGGTAAGTAGATATGTAAATATTACTACATTGCTTATAGACGTATATAATAAGTAAAATGTTTATGGTAATTAATTAACTATGATAGGTGTAAGAAGTCATAACAGGTAGCTTTATATGTTAAAATGTGAGTCAAAGGAGTTGGCGTAGATAATGGAATTAAATGCGTATATCGGTAGAGCAGGTACTGGGAAATCAAAAGCGATTATTGAAGAAATTAAAGAAAAAATGAAACAAGATCCATTAGGAGATCCGATAGTATTAATTGCGCCTACGCAAAATACGTTTCAACTTGAACAAGCATTTGTAAACGACAAAACATTAAATGGTAGTTTGAGAACAGAGGTATTGCACTTTGAACGTTTGAGCTATCGTGTATTTCAAGAAGTCGGCGGATTGATGGAACAACAATTATCAAAAGCAGGAACAGAAATGATGATATATGACATCATACAACAACATCAGTCTGAATTAAGGTTATATCAATCACAGGTAAAATATTATGGTTTTAGCGAGAAACTATATGAACAAATACAGGATTTTAAAAAATATGCGGTATCGCCACAACAATTAGAAACGTATATTGCGGAAAATAATTTACAAACGAGAACAAAGCATAAATTACAAGATATAGCATTGGTATACAAACACTTAGAAGATAGAATCAATGGTGAATATGTATCAACAGAGGATAGTTTGCAGCGGTTTATAGAAATGATGGACCAATCTGAGTGGCTTAAACGCGCAGAAATTTATATAGACGGTTTCCACAACTTTTCAACATTAGAGTATCAAATCATACAAAGTTTAGTAAAATATGCGAAAAAGGTGACGATTGTATTAACGACTGATGGTGATAGAGATCTTTTTAGTTTGTTTAGAAAACCCTCTGAATCATTGACGCATATAGAAGAAATTGCGAATAATTTAAATATACAATTACATAGCAGACAGTTTTTGGATGTGCAGCGATTCATACACAACGACTTGAAACACTTGGAACAAAATTTCAATGCATTACAGTTTGAGCCTATTCCAACAGAAGGTAATGTTGAAATTCTAGAAGCTTCTGGCATGCGTGAAGAAATTAACGAAGTTGCGCGACGTATCTTAAGAGAAAATCGTGAACAAGGTCGTCGTTTCCAAGATATTGCTATTTTATATAGAGACGAATCATATGCTTATTTAATGGAATCTATATTGCCACAGTACGATATACCATACAACATAGATGTGAAGTCATCTATGACGCATCATCCAATAATGGAAATGATACGTTCACTTATAGAAGTTATCCAAACTGGATGGCAATTTGATCCATTAATGCGTTTGTTTAAAACAAATATTTTAACTAAAAAATTTAAAGATAGCCAATATCTTATTGATATATTAGAGAACTTTGTATTAGAGCGCGGTATATATGGCAAGCGTTGGATAGACGACAAATACTTTGATATAGAACAATTTAGAAAAATGGGTTTGAAACGCCAGCCATTAACAGATGAAGAACGCGAAACCTTTGAGCGTGTCATTCAATTAAAAAATGACGTAATGAAAAAAGTCATGTTATTTGAGGAGAAAATAAATAATGCTAGCACAGCGATCGCTTTTGCGACTGCATTTTATGAAGCGATGGAAGCATTTGATTTGCCAAGTCAATTAATGACAGATAGAGATACATTAGACGTTAATGGTGAACATAAAAAAGCCGAAGAGATAGATCAAATATGGAATGGTCTTATACAAATACTAGATGATTTAGTGACAGTATTTGATGATCAAAGCATGTCAAAAACGCGCTTCTTAGAACTCTTTGATATTGGATTAGAACAACTAGAATTTATTATGATTCCTCAGACATTAGACCAAGTGAGTATTGGAACTATGGATTTAGCGAAAGTGGATAATAAACAACATGTTTACCTTGTAGGGGCTAATGATGGCGTGTTGCCACAAACGGTGACTGCATCTAGTTTAATTACAGATGAAGAGAAAAAGTATTTCCAAGAGCAGTCATCAATCGAATTAAGTCCCACAGCTGATATTTTACAAATGGATGAAGCATTTGTTTGTTATATTGCTATGACAAGAAGTCGTGCGCATGTCACATTTTCATATGCATTGATGGGAGCGAGTGGTGATGTGAAAGAGCCGAGTCCATTCTTACATCAAATTCAGCAATTGTATACAAATCTAGAAGTACAAAATATTCATCATCAACATCAAGCAGAGCCTTTAAGGTTAATGGAACATCCTCATCAAACTAAGATTGCGCTTTTTGAATCTTTGAAGGCATGGCTAGATGATGAATTGGTAGCTGAAACTTGGTTAGATACGTATCAAGTGATGAGAAATGATACGCGCTTAAATGATGGTTTAACCTATTTACTTTCTGCTTTAACATACGATAATCAGACAGTTCAACTCAATCCATCATTATCCAAAGCATTATATGGCTCAACCATTAATGCAAGTGTGTCTCGTTTTGAAGGATATCAGGCGTGCCCATTTAAACATTTTGCTTCTCATGGTTTAAGACTTAATGAACGTACAAAATATAAACTAGAAAATTTTGACTTAGGCGACATATTTCATCGGGTTTTAAAATTCATTTCAGAAAAAGTAAATGGTGATTTTAAGAATTTAAATCCAAAACAAATACACAAGCTAACGACAGAAGCATTGAGTGAAATATTACCAGAAGTTCAATTTAATTTACTTAATTCAACGGCGTATTATCGCTATTTGTCGCAACGCATTGGTGCCATTGTTGAGACGACATTGACTGCACTTAAATACCAAGGAAGTCATACTAAGTTTACACCACAACGTTTTGAAGCTAGCTTTAGAAGAAAACCTAAAGATCAAAGTGAGTTATTAGCAACACCATTGCAAACGAAACAAGGTATACCAATCAATATTCGCGGTCAAATCGACCGTATCGACACATACCAACAAGGCGATGAAAGTTTTGTAAATATTATAGATTATAAGTCATCTAAGTACAGTGGTACACTAGATTTAACTAAAGTATATTATGGCTTGCAAATGCAAATGATGACTTATATGGATATTGTTCTGCAAAATAAATCAAGACTTGGTTTAACAGATATGACTAAACCAGGAGGTCTACTATATTTTCACGTACATGAACCACGTATTAAATTAGCTTGGAATCAATTAAGTGAAGATAAAAGAGACACCGAATTTATTAATTCGTTTAAACTCAGTGGTTTATTAAATAGTGCCACATCTGTCTTAGATGCGTTTGATACACGATTAGAACCAAGTTACAATTCCGATATTGTACCATTAGGTTTGAAAAAGGATGGCGGAATTAAAAGTAATAGTAAAGTTGCCGATGAACAGACAATTTATAAATTAATTAAACATAATAAACAGAACTTTATTGAAACAGCGTCAAATATTATGGATGGTCATACCGAAGTTGCACCAATGAAATATAATCAAACATTACCATGTGATTTTTGTAATTATAAATCAGTCTGTCATGTAGATGGCATGATTGATAGTAAACGATATCGTACAGTTGACGAATCAATCAATCCGCTTGAAGCAATCCAAGATGTAGATTTAGAAAGTGAGGGTGAGTAATGATGAATGCCATTCCAGTGAAACCAACAGGGACACGATGGACTGATAACCAATGGAAGAGTATCTATGCCAAAGGCCAGGATATTCTTGTTGCAGCTGCAGCCGGTTCGGGTAAAACAGCAGTACTTGTTGAACGCATCATTCAACGCATTATCAGAGATGAAATTGATGTTGATAAATTGCTTGTGGTTACTTTTACAAATGCAAGTGCACGTGAAATGAAACAACGTGTAGATCAACGCATTCAAGAAGCTTCAATTGAAAATCCGGACAATGCACATTTGAAAAATCAACGTGTCAAAATACATCAAGCACAGATATCTACATTACATAGCTTTTGCTTGAAACTCATTCAACAACATTATGATGTCTTAGATATTGATCCTAATTTTAGAACAAGCAGTGAAGCGGAAAATATATTATTACTAGAGCAAACAATCGATGAAGTGCTAGAACGTCATTATGATATATTGGATCCTCATTTTATTGATTTAACAGAGCAATTATCATCTGACCGTAATGATGATCAATTAAGGAATACCATTAAAGAAATGTATTACTTTAGTGTTGCTAACCCAAATCCATTAAATTGGCTACAACATTTGTCAACACCATACGAAGATGAATCACAGCAAGAAACATTATTCAATTTGCTTAATGATTTAGCGATGATATTTATGAATTCTGCGTTAGAGGCACTCAATAAGAGTTACGATTTATTTATGATGTTGGAAGAAGTAGATAAACAAGTCGCTGTATTAGATAAAGAACGCCGTTTCTTAGCAGAAGCGATGGAAGGTGGCTTGTTAAATACACAGAAAATTGCTGAACATCAATTTGAATCACGTTTTCCTGCAAAAAATAAAAAGATAAAAGAAGCTAATGAAATGATGATCGATGCTTATGATGATGGTAAAAAGCATTATGATGATTACAAAGCGTTAGTGAGTAAAGTTCAAGAAGATTATTTTTCACGTGAAGCCGCTGACTTAAAAACTGATATGCAACGTTTAGCGCCAAGAGTCGCTTATTTAGCGCAAGTTACAGCAGATGTGATTGAACAATTTAATCAGAAAAAACGAAGTCGTAACTTACTGGA